>JAENZU010000069.1 GCA_016841125.1 Melioribacter sp.
GGGAAATTGATTCAAAACTCAAAAATGCTGCTAATAATTTTCCTTTGTATTTCAATATTTCTGACTGGCTGCTATTCTTATTTCCCGGTGGCAAAAGAGGATATGCAGAATAGTGAATCGGGAAAAGTTTTTAAAATAGTTTTAAAGAACAACGAAATACTGATTGCTAAAGATATTCACTTTTCTGATCCTGAAAAAATAATAGCAATCCAAAGCGATTCAACTAAGAAAATTTTCTCATTGAGCGAGATTGAAAAAATAAGCGAAGAAAAATTTGATTTCGGAAAAACATTATTTTCAAGCATGTGGATCACATTTGGCGCTGCCGTAGTTTTGTTGATAGTAAACTTTATCTCTTCTGACGGGAAAGGTTTAAGTGTAGGTTAAGCCGAACCTTGGGATGCCTCCATTTCTCTTTGGTTAATCACTCAATTAACCTAATCCTTCTTGGTTATTACGAAAACAGACCAAGTATGTTGCGCTATTTTCTTTCACAATTATTCTACCTTTTTAGCAAAACCGGGTTTGTATTTGGAAGGCCTATTTGTGATCCCCGAAATGGGCGGTACTCGATCAGAATCAGCCGGCAAGCGCGACTTGTCACCACTAACCTTCTCTGCAGGGAACGAAATTTTTCGTCCCCTACATTTATAAAATTTATTCCGTGATCATCTGTTTGATCAGCGTAATCAGTCTGCTACTTTAAAAGAATCAGCTTCTTCGTATCGGTAGAACTGCCGGCACTAAGTCTGTAAAAATAAATTCCGCTCGGTAGATTGCTGCCGTCAAATTCAACTTCGTAGGTGCCGGGCTCTTTCGTTTCGTTTACTAGGGTTGCTAAATGGTTGCTGAGTATGTCGAACACCTTTAGAGTTGTCACTCCCTCGACTCCGCTCGGGATGACAAAATTAATTTTGGTAATTGGGTTAAAAGGGTTGGGGTAGTTCTGCATAAGTGTAAACTCTGTTGGAGATTTCATGAATGAAATCTCTACGACATTTGAATATGCGAATGAACCGTCGAAGTCTATTTGTTTTAATCGGTATTTATAATTTCCCGAAGAAAGTTCCACGTCGGTAAAACTATATTCATTAATTTCAGTTGAGGTGCCTTTTCCGTTAATGAAGGCGATTTCACCCCAATTGGACTCAGATTGCCTCTCGACTGCGAAACCTTTGTTATTCACTTCAGTCGCGGTTTTCCAATTAAGTTGAACATTCCCGCCGATTACACTTACCGTAAATGATTGAAGTTCAACAGGAACATCGTTTGTTACTGACATATTAACCGGAATAGTGATAAGACCCTCATCCGGGTCATTACAGGAAATTTCAATATCCATCGAGTAATCACCCATTGGAAGATCTGCAGTGATGAAATTCAGCAACAAAGATGCAGAATTTCCGTTGTACAATCTGCCGTTAAAATGATCGGGTGTAATCCATTCGGGTTCCGCGGCAATTTGAACAGCAAAATTATTTTGAAGGTAATCAGCATTATACGCAACCTGAAGACCATCGCTTCCATCTGCATTTTCAATTCCTACAGTTGAACTGGTTAAGCTTCCGGTTAAAGATTTGTAATAAAACATTATTTTTCCGCCGGGATACAAAACAATTTGAAAAGTATATTCACCGCCGCCCGAGTAGCGGGGCCAATTATTATATTGAATGTAAAATTTATTATCGATGGTTTGATAATAAACTGTTCCGGTTGAACCTCCGTCAAGATCATCCCATAATGGGGAAATTATTCCGTTGGGAACATCGGATGTTGGAATCGGATCATTTGTAAATGAGCTTGTTGTGAGCGGACTGAAAGCTGCAAACCCGTTTGAAGAAAGATAAATTTGATTTTTCACTTCACCGTAATATTTAAAATCGAATCCTAAATTAAAGGGACCGGCATAACCTTCATCGAGCGCATTGAAACTTCCTGTTGCAATCCAATTTACAACTTGAGTGCCTGAAGTTGAAATATCTACCCAATCGTAATTTGGTCCGTTCGGTTCATCGCTGTCTATCCATTCATAACCGAAATTGTCAGGTCCGCCGAATCCTTCCGTAAATTGACCGAAGGAAAAGTTTTCTAAACCTTTTTGTTTATCAATCGTTTCCAACGAATAATTTTTTACCGGTTTTATGCTGGCGCTTATTGAGCCGGTGGGAAAAGTATTGTTTGTCAATTCAATTGAATAGTCCAGAGTAGATAGGTTATTTGAAACATTAGCAATTATTATTGAATCAATTTTTGAATCCCCCGGTTCAATCAAATGTGTGATTGAAATAGGCGTCACATTTATATCGGGATTATAAAGCGTAATACCGCTGGCATTGTTCGAAATATCCGACCAGTTATTCCAAATGTCGCGCGAGCGGATTGAAAAATAATATTCTGTATTAGCCGTTAAATTATTTTTGGTGATGGCGACCGTAGTTCCCGCGGCTCCAGGTCTGTCGGTGTAGTTGAGCGGAGAAGCATTATTAAATGCAGTCAGGTCATTTATCGGTGAGGTTGAATAACGCACATCAAATTCCATTACTCCGCCGAGAGAGCTATCAATCGGTACGGTCCACTGAAGTGAAAGAGAATTTGTAGCCGCATCAAATGTTTGAAGATCGGTAATGGTTTCCGGAGGTGTACTGTCATTTCCGCCCGATGCCTGCACGGCAGCAAATAGATTAATAATTCCCCAGCCGTATTCCCTATTTGGAGTTGCGGAGTTTGAAGCAGTATTCTTCAATAGATTGCCTACTTCCATGGGCGTTAATGCCGGATTCAAAGACAAAAGAAGCGCAGCCGCACCCGCCGCGAGCGGACAACTAAATGATGTTCCGCTGGCAGTTGTGAAACTGGTTGCACTGTAAGGACTCGCAACAACAACACCGGAGCCCATTGCCATGAGATCAGGTTTAATTCTTCCGTCAACTGTGTTGCCGACGCTGCTGAATGAAACTCTGGTACCGGATGAACTTACACCGCCGATAGCCAGAACACTGTCGCCATCAGATGGAGCAACCAAAGTATTATGAGTTGAATTAGAACCTTCATTTCCTGCAGAGTTTACAACAACTATTCCCTTACCAACTGCAAGATCGGCAGCAATAGTTATTCTGCACGTATTTCCATCCATGCTTGCCCATGTGTAGCTGGTGTAAGGATAATCAAAATCTACGTAACCTAAAGAAGTTGATGTAACGTCAACCCCGATGCTGTCAGCCCATTCTAAAGCCGCAATCCAGTTGTCTTCTTCAATAGGAGTTTCGCTTTCGTTATTTTCGGTTTTTGCTAAAATAAAATCGGCGCCGAAAGCAGGTCCAATTAAATTGCCGGGACTGTAGCCCCCGATTGTTGAAAGAGTTTGAGTTCCGTGCGAGCCGGTTCCCATATCGTTTCCATCACCCACATCCGGATCATTATTCACAAAATCCCACGCGGCAATTATGTTCATATTATCGAATGCATGGTGTGCCAGCAAATTAAATCCTGCATCCATTACAGCAATTGTTATCCCCTGACCGTTTACACCGAGATCGTGCAATGGTATTACATTTATTTGATTTACTTGTGTGAAGGAGTTTCCGTAGTCAAGAGAGGTTACACTTTCCGGCTGCTGAGAATTTAACTGGTTGGATGATGCTTCCAAATTTTCAGGATAGTTTTTTTTGAATTGATAAACTATATCAATCTGTTTCACAATCGACAATTGTGATATTGCTTTTATTTGCGACTGATTAACAAATGCGCTAATACCGTTGAACCATTTTGATTTCTGTTTAACTTCCACACCAATCGAATTTAACTGATTTATATAATTCTGATTAACAGGCAAATCGCTGTTATCGATCAATCTGTCGGCGGGCATTACTTTCATTCTTCGCTTTAAAGATTTTTCACTTACAACAGAAGAAGGGTTACTCATATATTCCGAAACTGAGTTTCCTTTATCTTTGAAGAAAACCCAAACTAGAATAGATTCATTAGCTTCAATTTGAGAAGATTTGTAATTAAGTGCGTCGGTTAATTTTGAATTTGAATTTTGTGCTGAGAGAGTAAAAGATAGTAAGATAAGAAAGGAGAGTTGTCTGAATATTTTCATTTTAACACCGGAATTATTTTCAATAAATTTATAGGCTTTTAAAATTGGAAATAATTGTCAAAGAAAAAAATTAAATGGAGAAATAGTTCTAAAAATTTTTCTGCCCTCGATCATCATAAACTTTTATCTTATCCAAATTGCAGATAATTTTGAACCGGTATGCGAGACTTAAGACAGAGTTTAATTTACGGATGGTAAAAAAATCAAACCCTACCCCAAATTAGAATTGGAGCATACTCAACAATTTTTCTTCAGAATTTTACTACAGGCATTTATTTCTGTTCGTTTAAATTCCAGTTATACTTTAAAAAGTCAACTTCAACCTTATTGGCATTAAGAAAATTTCTATCGTCTTCATTCATGAACTTCCGAGCTGCTTTATCGAGTGAGCCGAATCTTTTTTCGAAACTGTCTCTAAACCACTTAAAAATTTCTGAAAGATAGAGTGTACTGTTTTCTTTATCGAGATAATTCTTTTTGCTGTTATTAATAAAATCAACTGCGTTTTCGTTTAGTTGATTGTAAACATTTTCACCGGTATAAACTGTCTGAAGCAATTTGGGGCAGCTAACCGCAGCACACACTAATCCAAAATGCACCATCACCGGCTCGATCGGAAAAATTTTCTGATATTCTAATTCGTTAAGCGATAAGCTCTCACCAGCAATTTTAAATTTATTTTTATCGAAAAATTTATCCACTTTCATAGGACCTTCAACCGGATAATAATTCAGCACATTCTTTATTACCAAAGCATTGTAAGCATTAATGAAAAATGCCAATTGCTCATTATTATTTAGTGAAGATAGATCGGCATCCGCAACCTTTTGTACGTACTCATCTAATTTTGTTTGGTCAACCCCTTTGTAATTTACAAAACCTTCGGTACTTACATTTTTCTTTAAAATTGAATCAAAAATAGAATGATCGAAATTACCCGCGCTCTGAGCAGATAAAATACTTATCGAACATATAAATAAAATAAGTTTAGCAATCATTTTTTCTCCCGTGTTAAGAAGTTGTATTTGTTTCGCCTCAATTCAATGGTATTTAGAATTGGGATTAAATAAAGATAAGAAATCTTGATAAAAGAAAGGATCTTGAATTGGGGTAAAAAAAAAGAGGCTGTCTCAAATGTTTAATAAACCGTTAAAACGGTTACTAATAGTTGTGTTTTTTTGCTCGTATTCCCACATTTGAAAATGTGGGTTAATACTAAAAAAGTCTTTTGAGACAGCCACATAATTTTTGTTATTTCTCTTTTATTATTTCAACGTTGCACAATATTTCTACATCTTCGCCGGCAACCAGCCCGCCGGTTTCAATCATTTTATTCCATTTTAAATTAAAGTCGAATCTGTTAATTGTGCCGTTTATTTTGAATCCGGCTCTGGTATTTCCCCAAGGGTCGGTAATCATTCCGTTATATTTTACATCGAGCGTAACTTCTTTGGTTACATCTCTAATTGTTAAATCGCCGACTAATTTATATTTCTTGTCTTCTACTTTCTTAAAAGATTTTCCCTTAAAAGTCATTTTAGGATATTTTTCAGCATTGAAGAAATCATCCGATTTTAAGTGATCATCTCTTTTCGGTTCATCAGTATCGATGCTTGCAATATCAACCGTAAAGTTTACTTTGGCTCCTTCAAAATTATCACCGTCTGAGACAACGGTTCCTTCCCATTGATCAAATTTACCAACAACGTCAGAAATTACCATATGGGTTACGCTGAATTTAATATTGGAATGAGCCTTATCAAATTTCCACTTGGTTTGAGCAAATGCAGAAACTGAAAAGATTATAAATAGTAATAATACAGATTTTTGAAGTTTCATAACTTCTCCTTTTTATTTAGACATTAGATATTATTTAACATTAAAATATTTTATATAAAATTAAAAATCAACTTTATTCGAAAAAAGTTCAATTTAATTACATTTTTTTGATTTTTATTTTGCGAAAAACTCTATTCTGCAAAAAATGAGCATTTGTTGAATCCTTTTGTTTAAAAAAGTCATCATATCCGTAAAAGAAAAATTCATATATTAAGTTCAATTAAAAAGAAGAGAAATGACAGAAATTTTAGGATACGGCGGCGCAATTTTAATTGGAGTAACTTTAGGTATTATCGGCGGCGGGGGTTCAATCCTCACGGTTCCGATACTTGTTTACATATTCGGATTACTTCCGGTTCCAGCCACTGCTTATTCATTATTTGTAGTCGGTTTAACGGCGTTGGTTGGTTCTGCAGCTTATATGAAAAAAGAATTGGTCGATTATAAAACTGCCGCTGTTTTTGCTGTACCGGCTTTTATTGCAGTGTTTTCCACGCGGAGATTTATCATTCCCGCTATCCCCGATCTTATTTTTACATTTGGTGAATTTGAATTCACGAAAAATTTAGCCGTTATGCTTCTATTTGCAATTTTAATGCTCGCTTCTTCAATTTCGATGATCAAAAAAAGTAAATTCAAAGAAAGCGATAGTGAAGCCAAATTCAATTATCCGATGATATTTATTGAAGGTGTTGTAGTTGGTGTGCTAACAGGACTTGTAGGAGCCGGCGGAGGATTTTTGATAATCCCGGCTCTGGTTCTGCTTGCAAAACTGCCGATGAAAATGGCTGTCGGTACATCGCTTCTAATTATTGCGGCAAAATCATTATTAGGATTTATCGGAGATATCGGAGAAATTCCGATCGATTGGTCATTTCTACTGATCTTTTCGACTTTTACAATTGCAGGAATTATTGCCGGCAGTTACTTGTCAAAATTCATTTCCAACGCGAAACTCAAACCTGCATTCGGCTGGTTTGTTTTAGTGATGGGAATTTATATTATCGGTAAAGAATTATCCCAAAGTTTATAAAAAATAAAAAGGAGTTATAAATATGAGTGGTTTATTTTCAGGAATGTTCTCCACCAAAAATGGTGTTGTAAACCTCGATTCAGAATCATTTGAAAATCAGCTTAAAGAAGACAAATCGGCTGTTTTGATAGATACTCGAACTCGCGGAGAATTTGATGACGGACACATTCCAAATTCTATTTTGATGGATATGATGAGTCCTAATTTTCGCGATGAAGTAGAAAAACTGGATAAATCCAAAAGTTATTTTCTTTATTGCCGCAGCGGTAACCGAAGTTATCACGCAGGAAGGATGATGACGAAAATGGGATTCGAGAAAGTCTATAATCTCGAGGATGGTATTATCAGCTGGCAAGGCGAAATAAAATAAACGAAGGAGAGAGGAAATGTATTTTGAACATATTTATGAAAAAGGTTTAGCCCAGGCAAGCTACTTTATCGGATGCCAAGCTACCGGGGAAGCAATTGTTATTGATCCCAAAAGAGATACCAATACTTATTTGGAAATTGCCGAACGTGAAAAGATGACGATTACAAAAATTACGGAAACTCATATTCATGCAGATTTTCTTAGCGGTTCCCGTGAGCTTCAGATGGCTACCAATGCAGAGATTCTCCTTTCCGATGAAGGCGGGAAAGACTGGCAATATAAGTTTGAACACAAAGGTTTAAAAAACGGCGATATTTTTAAAGTAGGCAACCTTAAATTTGAAGTGATGCATACACCCGGACATACACCGGAACACGTAAGCTTTTTATTAACCGATACCGCTGCAAGCAGTGCCCCGATAATGATTTTCACCGGCGATTTCGTATTTGTGGGAGACGTAGGCAGACCTGACCTTTTAGAAGTGGCAGCAGGAATTAAAGGCACCCGCGAAAAAGGTGCGCATGATATGTTCCAATCACTCAAGAAGTTCAAATCTTTGCCCGATTATATACAAGTCTGGCCGGGTCACGGTGCAGGTTCTGCGTGCGGTAAAGCACTCGGCGCGGTTCCTAGTACAACAGTGGGATACGAGAAGATCTCAAATTGGGCATTAAATATCGATGACGAAGCAAAGTTTGTAGAGACATTGCTTGAAGGTCAGCCCGAGCCCCCGAAATATTTTGCGATGATGAAAAAACTCAACAAAATTGGTCCAAATGTTTTAGGCGGAGTTCCTCATCCGGCTCGGTTTACACTTACACAATTTAGACACGCCCTCAAACAGAATATGAAAATTATTGATACCCGTGATAAATTTTCATTTTCCGGCGGGCATGTAAAAGGTGCTATCAATATTCAGGATAATTCTGCATTCAGCACATGGGCTGGATGGCTATTGAACTATGAAGAGCCGTTTGTGTTAATTGCACCCGATCACCGTATTTTAGAATTGACGAAAGCACTAATGAGAATTGGGTTGGACAATCTGCATGGTTATGTTCACGATTTGGAAAGCTGGGCAGGATCGTGCAATGAGCTGGAGACGGTCAATCAAATAACCGTGGCAGATCTAAAAAAGAGACTTGATGATAATGGAGTTCAAGTTTTGGACATTCGCGGGTATACCGAACATGAAGCGGTTAGAATTCCCGGCTCGATGAATATTCACGCAGGATTATTAACCGAAAATCTGGATAAAATACCGAAAGATAAAGATGTAGTTGTTCATTGCGCATCCGGTGATAGATCAAGTATTGCAGTTAGTATTCTGCTTGCAAATGGTTTTGATAATGTAATAAATCTTACCGGCGGAATATCGCAGTGGCAGCAGGACGGATACGAAGTTGAGAAAGGTCCAAAGCAGGATAAAGCCGCGTAACTATAGAAGGGAGAGCGGAAAACGGAGATCGGAGATCGGGATAAAAAACATAAGAGAATAGCCTAAATATTTGCAGGCAAAAATTTAAGAGTGATTAGGAAGAATGGTTTGGATGAGTAGTCTCCAGTCAAAAATTTAAATACTAAAATTGATTCAGAATTAAAATTTGAATGAAAATTGTAATATTAGATTCCGAGTCAAGCCCGGAATGACAGTTTTGAGACAGCCTCAGATTTAATTAAAAACCGTTTAGTTAAGCTGCTTGAGATTATCTCAAACGTACAAAAACCTTTCAAAAAAAATTGGAAAACGTTTTCAGAATAATATTCGAATTCAACCATCATCTAATATTAGTCTGATTTTTCATTCCCGGCAATTTAATCAATTGGACAAATTATCAATTTAAAACTCAGCTACTCATGCACAATTCGGCTCTAATTAAATAACACTCTGCGGATCAACATCGATGGAAACTCTAACATCTCGGTAACGTGATTTCTGGTTGAATTCAATGTAAGCATTTAGGACTGCGTCTCTCAAATATCTTCCCGAAGGATCAACATCCCTATAACTTTTTATTAAAATTTGATGCCGGTAAAATCCTTTTATCCGTTCAATAACTGCCGGCGTGGGCTGATTAACATTTAACCCCTTTTTATATTTTGATAAGAATTTAAAGATGTCATTCACTGCACCGCGGGCTTTTTCTTCTTTCAGATCCTTTGCTTCAATCAAACATAAACGTGTGAAAGGAGGATACCCGCTTTTTTCGCGAAGCACAATTTCCTTCGAAAAGAAACCGGGGTAATCATTCATCAATACTTTCTGCAGTACAAAATTTCTGTGATCCTGAGTTTGTATCAAAACTTCCCCTTCGATACTGCTTCTTCCTGCTCGTCCCGAAACTTGAGTGAGAAGCTGGAATGTTCTTTCATCGGCACGGAAGTCAGGAAGCCATAAAGTTGTTTCTGCCGAGATAACGCCAACCAATGTTACCTGCGAAAAGTCGAGACCTTTTGAAACCATTTGCGTACCGACGAGAATATCGATCTCGCCTTTCCGGAATTGATTAAGTATTACTCCGAGTCTCCCCTTCCTTTGGATTGAATCTGAATCGACTCTTTCAATTTTAACATTCGGGAAATAATAGTCTAGTTCATCTTCAACCTTTTGAGTGCCGGTACCGAAAAATTTTATTGAAAGTGAACCGCAAACCGAACAGGCTTTCGGCACTCGTTTTATCATTCCGCAATAGTGGCATTGTATCATATTTTTATGAAGATGATGCACCATAGAGACCGAGCAATTAGGACACATTTCAATTTCACCGCAGTCCTCGCAGAAAACCTGTGTGGCAAAACCGCGTCTGTTCTGCAAAATAATAACACCTTCTTTTTTACGTAATCTTTCTGCAATCGCATCAAGCAGAGTTTTTGAAAAGATGCTTTCCATCCGTTTCTGCTTACTTTCTATTTTGACGTCAACCAAACGAATTACGGGAAGTTTGGCGTTGTCAACTCTCTCTTTCAGCTCGAGCAATTTGTATTTACCGGTGTTTGCGTTGTGCTTACTTTCTATTGAAGGAGTAGCCGAGCCCAATAATACCGGGGCGTTATTGAATTGAGCCAGCATTACAGCGGAATCGCGTGCATGATACTTGGGAACCATATCGTACTGTTTGTAACTTGAATCGTGTTCCTCATCCACCACTATCAATCCGATATTTTTGATCGGGGCAAATAGCGCTGAACGCGGTCCGATCACAATTTTGAATTTTCCTTTTACCATTCCTCGCCACGAATCGAAACGTTCGCCGAGAGACATCCGGCTGTGCATCATCGTTATTATATCCCCGAATTCATTGAGGAAACGGCTAGTAATCTGAGGTGTGAGCGAAATTTCCGGCACTAAAATTAAAACAGATTTTTTCTTTTTCAATGCAGTTTTTGCAAGTTCAATATAAACTTGCGTTTTACCGCTGCCTGTAACTCCGTGAAGCAAATATGGATTAAATTTCCCTTCATTAATATCCGCACAAACAACATCAATTATTTCCTTCTGCGGTTCGGTGAGCTTGAATGTTTTGATATCCTCATTGTATGTTTCGGTGTAGCGGCGTTCAATCTCTTTATCGAATACTTCAACCAATCCTTTCTGCTCAAGTGATTTAACGGAAGATTGATTCGAATTTGTTTTACTCAGCAGTTCAGCCTGCGGAACCTCTTCTCCTTTTAATGAAAGTAATTCCATTAAAATTACCAACTGCTTGGGTGCGCTGTTTTCAACCTCAGGGAAAAATTCATAAACCTCATCAGCCGGCTTTGCAAGTTTAGCATGCTTAACTGTTTTTATCCCGACTTTAGCTCCTTCAATTTCATCAAGAATTGTAGCCGCTCCTTCACTCTCAAGTTTTCGCAGGGTTGAATAGATATTAGATGTACCAACCAATTATTGAAGATATCC
>JAENZU010000070.1:0-10755 GCA_016841125.1 Melioribacter sp.
ATTTTGCATCATTTAAAAATTTGACTGCCCGAATCAAAACCGATTTATCCATCATGATATCGGCATCAGTAAAAAGCAGAAGTTCTCCGGAAGCAGTTTTAGCGCCCTGCTGCATTGCGTTATTTTTACCGAGCCACCCTTTAGGCAATTCCGCTAAATGGATCACTTTTATTTTTGGATTTTCTGCGGCTACTTTATCGACAATTTCGCCCGTTCGATCAGTGGAGCGGTCATCAACCACAATAATTTCAAAATCGGGGTAGTCGAGTTCGAGTTTTGATTGAAGAGCTTTCTCTATTTCCTCTTCTTCATGGCATGCGGGAATCACAAGTGAAATGTTGGGGAAATTTTCCAGTCCCTTTGGCTGAACATCTGAAAGAGACTTTATTTCTCGATTCCCCAAAATAATCTCCATTCCAGAGATTAGAAAAAAAAGAAAAGTAATAATTGATAATATTAAAAGAGTTTCTAGCATAATTAGACTAATATTTCTGTTTCATTTTAACGAAAAACAGATGAAAATCGTTCTTAAATGAAATGCTAAAATTACATTACATTTTTACCGGTTCGAAAAATGGGAAAATTAAAAGTAATTTTTACCGTAAATAATCAACAAAATTACTTCTATTCGTGAATATTGTCACTAAAAAACGATTCGAAAATTTTCATTTATGTGAATTTATTTTGGAATAATTTCTAGCGCGAATTTTCGATTGCCGCAATTATTCATCAAATGATTTATCCAATTGTAATTTACATATTATTTTGGCGCAAATTTTATTCAATTTATAAATCTGGAAGTTAACTTAAGATAATTTGCATACTTTTTTTGATGCTATAATCAATTGAAATTGCAAGTATTGTATGGCACCGGAAGGCTGCCAAATTGTCGAAAATAGCTGAATTTCAAATGTTTTTTGGTTTGGTACAATTTTGGATAATTTAATACAAACGATCGGAAAGTTACACCGATGAAAATATTTATAAAACATAAATTTGAGGAGTAATAAAATGGAATTAGCAAGGTTAGCATTTCTTGAAACATATGCACTTGAAAATGGTGGCGGGATAATGGGAGCTATCTTAGTAACCGATAAGGATACCAAACCGCTTGAATTTAGAGTAACAGCCCCTATAAAGCCGACAAATTTCCAAAAGACGCTTTACGGAAATGTATTGAAAGAACATATTTTAGTTGAATTAATAAGCGTTCCTTTAATCAATGCCGTAAACGAAAATATTGATTTGATTATTGTGCAGGACCCTCTTTTCCTCGGCGTAAACGAAAAGCAGGATATTAGAGTTGTAAGATTATTCAAAGATGAAAAGGAAAAAACAAACACCGGCGAAAAAGGGGAAGCTCTAACTCAATTTGTCAATGGCACAACAAAAGTATTCATTGAAACTTGGAAACAGTTCAGCGGTGAGTTACCGGAAATTAAAGATATGCTTGATGAAATATCAGCAAATAGAAATTTGATTGAGCCTTTTGAAAGACTAAAAGTAGCTTGCGAACAAGTTCATTTACAAAAGACCAGTGATTAATTAAGATGCTCAAAGAAATACATAAAAAAGTTGCCTCTTCGGTTTCCAAAGTTGAACCGCCTCCTCATTACGAGTGGATGAGATGGCTTAATCCGGCAATACCAAAATATATTTCGATCGAACCGATTTATCTAACTCTCTACGATTTTGATAATTCGAATTGTAAATTTAGTTCTGCCGCAGAAGTTTATTCGAAATTTATGATCGGCAGTTTTAAATATGAAGGCATTGATGATCTTAATTTCAAAAAATTGAAATCAAGAAATATTTTCTTTAAGGTTGGGAAAGCAACTGTTGAGAATAGAAATGATTATTTGATTGACGAGGCAGCAATAGCCGGTTCAATTATGTTTGAGCAGCTTGAAGACGGTTTTTTATTCAGAGTGATAAATAAAGATAAAAAGGAGAAAAAAGTTTTAGTTTATGCGGGTGTAAAAGATTATGGTTTTATTGTGAAATCCGGAAAGATAAAGGAAACATCGGCACTTTTACCGAAAGCTAAAATAGAAAAAATAGAAAAATTAATTGAAGCGCCTAAAAATAAAGAGATCGATTACCAAATTTCTGAAGGAGCTGCTGAGCAGTTTGACCATCAGATCAAGCCTTCGAAAATCAGACAGAAAAATTATGAAATAGAATCTCCCGAAATTGTAAACGAGTTCTGCGGAATTGAAACTCCTGAAATCATAGATCAAATTTCCGAGCTGAAGCCAAAAGTATTTAAAATTGATCTTCTGAACTTCGAACTAGATAAAAATATTTGCCCGGTTGAAGATCATTCATCAAACCTGGAATGCAAATCAAGAATTTACCAGCTTCCGATTTTGCAAAAAGATCAAAGCAAAGTAAAAACTTTCTTTATGAATAAGTTCGAAATGTATAAACCGGTTGTAACAAGGTTGAATAATTTGAGTTTCGGAATACCTGCGGTGCGGAGAGAAGAACTGATTTTCGCTTCGACCGAACAGAAAGTCCTTTTACTCGACGAAGAAAAATTGCCGGCTGACACCGTTGAAATAAGGACCGATCTTCTGAGCAGTGCCGGAAATGATTTCTACAAATTAAAAAGAATATTATTACCCTCTGCCAATGTTAACCAAAGTTTAATTGAAAAGTCTAAGATGCCTTTATTCCCATTCCAAAAGAAGGGAGCTAAATTTTTACTATCGCATAAATTTGCACTGCTTGCCGATGAACTTGGTTTGGGTAAAACAATGCAGGCAACAGATGCAATGCTTAAGCTGTTTGAAAAAGGAAAGATCAAATCTGCATTACTTATTGTTCCCCCTGAGGATTTTGGAAGTTTTGGACTCAGCGAAAAATTGGATGATAAAATCGGATGGTGCGGACATCTTCAAAAATATGCCAAGGGTCTTACAATATCGGCACAAGAGGGATTTAATGATCAGCGGAAAAAAGAATGGGATAAATATTCAAATATATACGTATCAACATTTAATCAATTATCGGAAGATCTGAGTGAGAATTTGGTTCCTGCCGAACGATTAGCCCAATTTGACTGTGTAATATTTGATGAAATTCAGTTGTCCATGGGTTTCGGCGGCATCATTAATGAATTATTACATACTATCAATCCCGAATATTTCTGGGCTCTTTCAAGTATGCCGGTAGAATCTATTGAAGAAAAATTAAGTGCAATCTGCGATTTGTTTATTATCACAATGCGAAGAACCAAAACCGAAATTGCAATGGATATTCCGAAAGTCACAAGGCAATTTCAGTGGTTCGAAATGGATGAATTTCAGAAGTCCGAATATACATTAGCCGAAGAAGAAGGGAAGCGTCAATTAGCAGATTTTCTCGATACCGGAAATCCGTATCGCTTCCAGGCAAATGCATTTTTCCATATTCATAAATTAAAACAAGCTGCAAATTATTCTACTGAAGATAAATTAAGTCCAAAAGATGAACATCTGCTAAAGCAATATGAAGTGATTAAGCAGAGCGGTAAAAAGATGTTGATCCTCTCGCAGTACGATGATCAATCAACCAAAAGATTAATGAATATTTTTCAGCAGAGAGGTATAAAGTATTACGAGTTTACACAGAGCGGCGGCAATGCAAATTTGGAAAAAACGATAAAGGATTTTGAAAAAGACCGCAAATCGTTTGTGTTTATTGCCAATATTAAAAATCGTTTGGACGATCTTAAGTTTTCGAAAATATCCTATGTTATTTATTATGATGTTTGGTGGAATCCCGTTCAGCGGCTTCAACTTGAAAAAGAAATTGTTAATAAAGCTTCGGAAAATATTACTTTCTTTGGGTACCTTACAAGAGATACAATTGAAGAAAGAATTTGGCTGAGATTATCTGAAAAAGATATGTTGAATTTTGATGAGTATTATGATCTTACAACGGAAGAATTTAATGCTAAACTAAACGAAGAAGATTGGCTGAATATACTTAGTTTGGAAAGACAGCATTTAAATAATACGGCTTAAGTTATACACCCCTGACAAAAAAAAACGCAATCTCAGAACTCGATTTCCTTCAAGGTATAAAAACCAAATCTTAAGAACTTGTTTCCTTGAAGGTATTGTGCCATCAAAACCCTCAAGGAGAATTGTCTAAAAATGCCGGGATACCTTGAGGGTTATCAATCTATTTAAACTTTTCATCCCAGGCCAACAAGACTTTGGACAAGCTGATCAAGCACATTTACACAGATATCTAAATCGTCCCCTCTCGGGAGGGGATACAGGGGTGGGTTGAGAACAATTTTAGAACATTATTTCATTCAAAGTATAAAAACCAAATCTTAAGAACTTGTTTCCTTGAAGGTATTGTGCCATCAAAACCCTCAAGGAGAATTGTTTAGAATTGCCGGGATACCTTGAGGGTTATAACGTTTTAAAATTCCCCGCAATCTTGATTCTATTTTTGATTCCTGAGTTTGCAGGAATTTGGTTGCAGCAGTCATTTAATTATTCAAGCATGAAACTTCTACGAAGTTTTTATTCCACTGGTTTAAATGTTTTCTACAATAATGGAACTCCTAGCGGAGTTCAAACATTTTTAGCTCTATAACCCCAGCGGGGTTGCATTATTTTAGACCATTTGAAAAAAAAGGAATTAAGCTCCGTAGGTGCTTCACTACTTCCTTCAAGGTATGAGGAATAAATGTAAGATTTTATTTCCTTGAAGGTAAACTTACACAAAACCCTCGAGGAGATTTGCCTATAAAATATCGTGCTTATCAGACTCGGTTGCGAAATTGGTTTTCAAAAAGAACCCACCCCCCGCCAAGAAGATGGCGGATAAACTTTCATTCCTCCCGATAAATCGGGACAAGCTCTCCCAAGAGGGGAAGATATCTTTTAAAAATTAAATACTAAGCTATACCATGAGAGAACTATAATCATACTCTTTTTCAAAATACTAATCTTTAAAATTGCTCCCCTCCATTGGAGGGGGTTGGGGGTGGGTTGAGAATAAATTTAGAATATGATTTCCTTCAAATTGAAAGCATTAATGTGCTAAAACCCTCAAGGAGAATTGTTCGTAAAATACCTAAATACCTTGAGGGTTTAAGGTTTTAAAAATTCCCGCAATCTTGATTCCATTTCCGACTCTTGAGATTGCGGGAATTTGGTTTCATATGTGATTTATTACTTCAATAATAAAACTTCTACAAAGTTTTTCCCACACTTTTCAAATTATCTATTCCAATAATGGAATTCAAAATTCAGTACTGCTAAAAATTTGCTGAAAACCAAAATTTAATTTGAGATAAAGAGCAGGTTGTCTTATCTTTAAATCGGAACAAATAATCTGTTTAGAATAGTTTTTCTCAAATAAATGGAGAGTGCAAATGAAATCTAAACTACTTCCTATCCTATCACTTTTTCTGTTATTTTCAATTATCACATCATCCCAAACTTGTATCGAATGCCATTACAAAGAAACTCCAAAAATTGTAAGCGATTGGCAGCTTAGCAAGCATGCACAAAATGATGTTGATTGCTCAATATGTCATGGTGACGCGCATACAACCGCAACCGATTATGCAAACGTGAATCTGCCGACTTACGAAACCTGCGCAATGTGTCACGATACTCAAGCAGAACAGTACAAAAAAGGTAAGCACTCGGTTGCTTGGGCAGCAATGAACGCTATGCCCACAGCGCACATGCAGCCGATGGCATTGATGGAAGGTCAAAAAGGGTGCGGCGGGTGTCACAAAATTGGTATTAAATCCGAAGAGGAGATCAAAAAACTTAAGGCGGAAGGTTCTCTATTTGGTCATGCTTCCTGCGATGCCTGTCACACACGTCACACTTTTTCTTTGGATGAAGCAAGGCAACCGCAAGCCTGTCAAACATGTCATCAAGGTTTCGATCACCCGCAATGGGAAATGTATTCAACTTCAAAACATGGCGTAAGATATCTACTAAAGCAAAACGGTACTTTACCGGAAGATACTGCTGCGCCTACTTGCCAAACCTGCCACATGTCCGAAGGGAGCCACGAAGTAAGAACAGCTTGGGGATTTTTGGCTGTGAGACTCCCAATGCCGGAGGATGAAAAGTGGGCGGCAGACAGAGCTACCATTCTGCAGGCATTGGGTGTTTTGGATCCCGAAGGAAATCCAACCTCTTTGCTGGATGTTATAAAAGCCGCAGATGTTGCTCGATTAACTCAGGAGGATTGGCAAAAAGAAAGAGATAAAATGCTGAAGATCTGTAATGACTGTCACTCTAGTAATTTTGCTGCAGAGGAATTAAGAAAAAGTGATGAAATGATTCAGAAAGCGGACGGCTTAATGGCTGAAGCTATTAGAATAGTTGCGGGACTTTACAAAGATGGAACTCTGGAAAAACCGGATAACTATGCTTATGCATTTCCAATGCTATTAACTTTTCACGATGCACCAACTGTAATTGAGCAAACATTATTTGAAATGTTTCTCAAACATAGGATGAGAACTTTTCAGGGTGCCTTTCATGCTAATGCCGATTATACTCTTTGGTACGGCTGGAGTGCAATGGTGAGAGATTTAAGTGAAATAAAAGAGCGCGCTGAAGAAATGCGGTACTTAAAGAAATAGTTTTCTTTGAAATAACGGGTTCGATTAATTGCATTAAATTATTAGAAAAAAACTTTTTCGAACCCAACCTGGCCAGCCCCCTTTCGGCAAATAAGACTTACCCGCCGTCTTGTATGGCGGGGAAGGGGGCAACAGGTTCGTCCGCCATTCTATTGGGCACAGGGGATGATTTGTTTCAAAATATTGATAACCCTCAAGGTATCCCGGCATTTTACGTACAAATCTCCTTGAGGGTTTTAGCAGCTTAATTCCTTCATAGAAGTAAATATAAAATATTGTCTTCATACCTTGAAGGAAATCGCATTCGAAATTCCAGCAATCTAAAGAATAAGAAATGGGATTAATATTGCGGGGATTTTAATTTTCCTATACAATTCGTCTTTTAATTTTTACCAATAAGTTTTCTTTGCATCATCGCGCTTTTGTAGTTTTCTTTAAAAATTAAAGAGTCGTTAAAATTTTGTGGAATTCAATTTCTCATTTTTAGTTAGAGTTCTAAAAACAAAGCTTAATAAAGAAAGTAGAACTTCTGTTTAAATTGACTTTATATTTTAATTTAGATAAATTGGCAAATTAAAAATTAGTGAAATTAGCTATGATTGAACAATACATTCCAATATTTTTAGTAATTGCCACGGCAGCAGTTTTCGGTGCAGCGGTTGTTTTTTCCTCTAAACTTTTCGGTCCGCAGAGACCCAATGATATTAAAATCAGTCCGTACGAAAGTGGTAAAAAACCTGTTGGAAATACCTCTGAAAGAATTTCGGTTAAATACTATTTAGTGGCAATGTTGTTCATCATATTTGATATTGAAGTAATTTACGTTTATCCATGGGCAGTGGAATTTAAATCACTTTACGCCCAATATGGAATTTTTGCTTTCACACCCATGTTAATATTTTTAATAGTATTAGAACTTGGGTTTGTTTACGTTTATATGAAAGGCGGATTGAAATGGGATTAGAAGCAAAATTACAATCGGATGGTTTTTTAACAACAACTATAGATGCAGTAGTATCGTGGGCACGGAAAAATTCTGTTTGGCCAATGCCGATGGGAATTTCCTGCTGCGCAATTGAAATGATGGCAGCGGTTGACCCAAAATATGATATGTCACGATTCGGTTCCGAAGTTTTCAGATTTACCCCGCGCCAGTGCGATTTAATGATTGTAGCCGGGACAGTAACATATAAAATGTCTCATGTTGTAAGAAAAATTTATGATCAAATGCCTGACCCCAAATGGGTTATTGCAATGGGTGCCTGCACATCATCAGGCGGAATGTACAGGTCTTATCCCGTAGTTCAAGGGATAGATCAATTTCTACCTGTAGATGTTTATACTGCCGGATGCCCGCCGAGACCTGAAAATTTATTAAATGCACTAATGGAAATTCAAAATAAAATTGGTAAATCCAAAAGTAGAGATTATCAAGACAGGGTCTATCAAAATTTGAAACACGTAGAAAATTAGAATATGGAAATCAACGAGTTAATTGTAGAAAAAATTAAAAATTTTTCCCCCAATGCAATTGAAGAAACTTCAGATTTTCGCAGTGATTTTTCACTTGTGATCAAAAAAGACGAACTCTTAAAAGTTGCTGAATTTTTAAAAGCAGACCCCGATTTGCTGTTTGTTCAATGCAAAGATGTAACTGCCATTGATTGGGCTAAAAGAAAAAATCGGTTCACCACTGTATATCATATTTATTCATTTAAGCTCAATAAAATTTTAAGACTAAAAGTTAATTTGGGTGAAGAACCGCAGGTTGACTCTGTTGTTTCAGTCTGGCAAAGTGCTAATTGGTATGAAAGAGAAACCTGGGATATGTACGGTATCAAATTTTTAAATCACCCGGATTTAAGAAGAATGTACATGCCCGAGCAGTTTGAATATCATCCGCTAAGAAAAGATTTTCCGGTAATGGGTATTCCAGGTTCAATTCCTTTACCCAGCGGACCACAAAAAGATTAGTAGAAGGAAATATGATAGACGTTCATAATGATGAAAAACTGCTTAAAGCCTTATTTGAGCAGGATACCGATATTACAATTGAAGATGCCCTCGAAAATGAGATGGTCATCAACATGGGTCCGCAGCACCCTGCAACTCACGGTGTACTAAGATTGCTTCTCCGTTTAGATGGAGAAACGGTTATGTCCATAGTTCCAGAATTAGGCTACCTGCATCGCGGCTATGAAAAAATGGCCGAATCGATGTCATTTAACGAATACATACCTCACACAGACCGATTAGACTACACCGCTACAATGTGCAATAATGTTGCTTACGTTTTAGCTGTTGAAAAGCTCGCGGGTATCGAAGTTCCTACACGTGCAACTTATATCAGAATGATAATTGCTGAAATTTCTAGAATTATGGGGCATCTGGTTGCAATTGGTACTTTTGCAATGGACGTCGGTGCAGTTACAATGGTACTTTGGAGTTTCCGCGAAAGAGAAATTATTCAAAATATTTTTGACAGACTTGCAGGTGCAAGATTTACAACTAGTTATACAAGAGTCGGCGGTGTCGCATCCGATATGGACGACGTTGCAATTGAAATGACTCATGGTATGCTGAAAGATATTGAAGATGCTTTGTTTGAATATGAAAAGCTGCTAAATTCCAATAGAATTTTTGTTGACAGATTAGAAGGCGTTGGAATTTTAACTAAAGAAAAAGCTATCGACTTGGGGATAACGGGTCCTAATCTAAGGGGTTCCGGTGTTCAATACGACGTTCGCCGCGCAAAGCCGTATATGTTTTATGATAAGATGGATTTTGAAGTACCGGTTTATAACGAAGGCGATTGTTTAGCGAGATATTTTGTAAGAGTTGATGAAGTAAAAGAAAGTATTAAAATAATAAGGCAATGTCTCAATCAAATGCCTAAGGGTGAAATAATAATAAACTCGCCCAAAAAAGTTCTTTCACATAAAGCAGAAATTTACACAAAGATGGAAGAACTGATTCACGATTTTATGTTAATTAATTTTGGAATACATCCGCCTGAAGGAGATGTTTTCTTCTCAGTTGAAAATCCCAAAGGTGAATTAGGATTTTACATTGTAAGCAATGGTACCGGACATCCGTGGAAAATGAAAATCAGATCTCCCTCTTTCTGCAATCTGCAGGCAATTGAAACTATTTGTAAAGGTCAGATGATTTCAGATATCGTTGCTATCGTTGGAAGTTTAGACCCTGTTATGGGTGAGGCAGATAAATAAAATTTTATAACTTTATTCAATTTAAATTATGTCGTTCAAATTTACAGAAGAAAATCTAACGCGGATTGAAAATTCCCGAAAGAAGTACCCTACTTCGCTCGCAGCTGTAATGGATTGTATTTACATAGGTCAAGAGCAGAACGGGTATATTTCTGATGAGGTTATGACAGAAATAGCAAAAATTTTAGAAATAGATAAAGTTGAAGTTTTGGGAGTTGTAACTTTTTACACGATGTACTTCCAGAAAAAAATGGGTAAATACCATATACAGGTATGCACTAACGTTTCCTGTATGCTGCGCGGAGCCTATGAGCTTTACGATAAAGTAAAGGATAAACTCGGCATTAGTCATTTAGAAGTTAGTCCCGACGGCAAGTTTTCTCTTGAAGAAGTGGAATGTATGGGTGCGTGCGGTTATGCCCCCATGATAGCAGTTAACGAAGACTTTCATGAAAACCTTACAAAAGAAAAAGTTTTAGAAATTTTGGACTCACTAAAATAATGGAAAAGATTGTTCTCACCGACATACCCGAATTTCACAAAATAAATGTTTATGAAGAAAACGGCGGTTATAAAGCTGCAAAAAAAGCTTATGAGCAGAAACCTGATGATGTGATTGATCAGGTTAAAAAGTCGGGATTGAGAGGCAGGGGCGGTGCTGCATTTTCAGCGGGACTTAAATGGAGCTTCATGCCGAAGACGACAGACAAACCTAAATACCTCTGTATCAATGGTGATGAATCGGAACCGGGCTCATTTAAAGACAGACAAATATTTGAAGATAACCCTCATCAGCTTATTGAGGGGATATTAATTACCTGCTATGCCATCGGAGCTAAAGTAGCTTACATTTATATCCGCGGTGAATATCACAAATGGATAAAGCTGATGCAGAAAGCACTTGATGAT
>JAENZU010000070.1:10765-11228 GCA_016841125.1 Melioribacter sp.
ATGATGCATACGAAGGCGGATATGTAGGCGAAAAAATGAAAGAGAAATTCGGTACTGAATTTTTCTGTGATATTTACATTCATAAAGGTGCCGGCGCGTATATCTGCGGTGAAGAATCTTCGCTAATGAATTCTTTGGAAGGGAAGCGCGGCTACCCGAGAGTTAAACCTCCTTTTCCTGCACAAAATGGTTTATGGGGCTGTCCGACAACAATCAACAATGTTGAAACAATTACAAACGTACCTAAAATTATTGAAAAGGGATGGGAATGGTTTGCATCTATCGGCGCAACTAAACATCCGGGTACAATATTATACGGTATTAGCGGTCATGTGAATAAACCTGGAGTTTACGAACTGCCTACCGGTATTCTATTGACTGAACTAATTTATGATCACGCCGGTGGAGTTCCAGGAAATAAAAAAATTAAATGCGTAATTCCGGGCGGGTCGTCAATGCCGCC
>JAENZU010000071.1 GCA_016841125.1 Melioribacter sp.
TAATTCCAGAGGATAAATATAAAGAATTTGAAGAGAGAGAAAATCTTTTTTCGAACAGCAAAGAGTTTTTCAGCGGATTCCGTTTTAAACCAAATCAAATTAACCCTGTTTTGGAAAAGAAGGGATCGCCGGCTATCGACAATCCTGAATTGCTGGATAAACTGACAAAGCGTCCGGAAATAAAATTATTAGACCTTTTGTCCACAATAAACATTGAAGAGCATCCAATTGTTGAATCAGTCATCTCCAACCCAAAGGTTTTAGAACAGTTGGAGATTGATTTTAAATATGAAGGTTATATCCAAAAACAGCTCGAGTTGATCGAAAAAATGGAGAGGTTGGAGAATCTTCAGATACCGCTAAATTTTAATTATAAGAAACTTAAAACTATATCAAACGAAGGAAAAGAGAAGCTCGATAGAATAAAACCCCGCTCTTTAGGGCAGGCTTCAAGAATTTCGGGTGTTTCTCCTTCAGATATTTCAATATTATTAGTATATTTGAGAAACTAATTTTTGAGGACTTTTGGACATTCAAGAACAATACCTACGCGAACTAAAGAAGTTCTTTTGGGAAAACAGTCTAAATCCGGATTTATATCAACTGGAAAGACTCGCACATTTTGCATCTCTGGTTAAAGAGAAAAACGAGGAAGTCAACCTTATTTCTAAGCGCGACATTCCTAAAATTATTGAAAACCATGTTTTTATATCCTCTTACATATCGGAGTATATTCCGAACAAAGCAAATAAATTTTTGGATATAGGAACCGGCGGCGGATTCCCGGGAATTCCGCTTGCGATAACTCGACCGCTTATGCGTGGTGTTTTAGTAGATTCCACCGGTAAGAAAGTTGAGGCTGTAAAGAAATTCATCGACAAACTTAAACTAAGCAATGTAGTTGCAGAAAACCAACGCGTTGAGAGTGATGAATTCAAAGAAAAGTACGCTAATTCTTTCGACCTTGTGGTGAGCCGAGCCACTGTACCCTTGATTATTCTTTTCCGATACTCTATCCCTTTAATCAAGGAAAAAGCCTACCTTATCGCGGTAAAAGGGGGTGACCTTCAGGAAGAATACAAAACCGCGGCTTTAAAGTATAAGTCATACATTAAAAAATCTACCATTTTCGAATTGTCTTATAAACCCACAAACGCTCGAAACGAAAAGGGTAAGAAATTAATTCTGCTGGAACTTACTAAATGAGCGACGATACAAAAAAACTCTTCGCCGAGATAAGTAAATTATCGACCGAGCAGCGCAATCCGAACTCAATGGATATAGACGCTCGCTCTACCGAGGAAATTCTGCGGATAATAAACAACGAGGACAAAAAGGTCGCCTTTGCCGTTGAAGAGGAAATACCCCATATTGCACGCGCAGTTGATGAAATTGTAAAAGCTATCAAAAACGGCGGCAGGCTTCTTTACTTCGGCGCTGGAACAAGCGGCAGACTTGGCGTTGTTGATGCATCGGAATGCCCGCCTACATTTGGAACTCCGTACGGATTGATTGAAGGCTATATTGCCGGCGGAAGAGAGGCAATGTTCCGAGCGCAGGAGGGGGCTGAAGATTATGAGGAAAACGGCGCAGTTGATGTTATCAAAGCTAAAGTCTCTGCAAAAGATGTGGTCTGCGGAATTGCCGCCAGCAGAAGAACCCCTTATGTTGTTGGTGCAATTAAAAAAGCAAAAGAAATTGGGGCTACTACTTTATTTGTAACAGCTACCCCGCGTGATACATTTAATATTCCCGAAGTTGACATTCCAATTTGTGCCCACGTGGGTCCGGAAGTAGTAATGGGTTCCACTAGAATGAAAAGCGGTACGGCACAGAAACTTATACTGAATATGCTCACAACTGCAGCGATGATAAGAAAAGGGAAAGTCTACGAAAACATGATGATCGATCTGCAGATGACAAACAAAAAGCTTGTTGAAAGATCAAAAAGAATTGTTATGACTATAACCGGAATTTCTTACGAGGACGCGTCCAGTTCCCTTGAGAAGGCGGGAGGACACGTTAAAACAGCATTGGTTATGATAAGAGCCAAAGTTACTGCAGAAGAGGCTCGTGAGCGTTTGAATAAAGCAGATGGTTTTGTTAGAGGTGCAATAGAAGGTTCTTTTTAATAAAAACGTTAATTTAAAATTTGGCGCCGCAGTGATTTTTTATTGCGGCTTTTTTGCTTATGATAATCTTATTACCGAGCTATATTTTACTTGACAATTCCGCATCATTTCTTATTATATCGGCACACATTTAACTTTAATTCATGAATACTGAAACTGAAAAATTCTTGCGTTATGCTCCTGCCAGAGATGCGATTTTTGTTCTGGGCGCAGGAACTTCGCACCCTGACGGCGTTCCACTTCAAAGACATTTACTTCCAATGATAATTTCAGGCAACATCCCTGAAATTGAAAATTCTTCTATCGGCAAAAGCGTTGTAGAATTTATAAAAGACAATTTTGTTTATTTTTCGCAGGGGGGCAAATATCCTCAGCTCGAGGCTGTGTTCGGCTTCCTAGATTATTTTATTCAACAGAATGAAAGCTTAAGTTCAAAATACTCTAACTCGAGAATTCGCGAAATAAAAGAGTACTTAATAAAACTCATACATTATGTAGTTGATTTAAGAACCAATAGTAAATCGGCAATGTATCATGCCTTTTGGGAATCAATACAAAAATTTAATTCCAACGTTTCGATAATTACGCTAAATTACGATACTTTGCTTGAGCAGGCTTTTGAATTTCTTTTTAAAGAATTCGGGTATCTCGACTACTCGATTCGCTTTATGAACTACGAACATTTACCGGAACTAAAACCCTTTAATTTTTGGATTAACACCACCGAGCCTGTAAAGATCACACATAACGAGAGTCCGGTTCCAATTAAACTGATTAAATTACACGGCAGCCTCAATTGGAAATATTGTAATTGCTGCAACCAGGTTTTGCTTACTCCGTGGGATAGAAAAATAGATTTAAACAGGGGAAAGTTTCTCGGTTATACTTATCCCGAAAAAAATGTTTACGAATATACCTGTCCGCTTGACGGAACTGATTTTCAAACTTTGATAATGCCGCCTTCGTTTTTAAAGCCGCTAAGTCATCCTGTCCTTTCTCAATTATTGAGCGATGCTTCTCGAGAAATTAGAATAACAAAAAAAATTGTTTTTATTGGATATTCTATGTCGGATACTGATATTCACATCAAGGCACTATTCAAAAAACAGTTGAACAAAAATGTAAAAGTTTACGTGGTTAATCATAGAAAAACTGAAGCATTAAAAAGAAAATATTTGTCAATTTCAGATAATGTAGAGTTTATAGATGTTTCGTTCGAAGACCTTGTACAGAATACGGATATACTTGAAGAACTTTTAGTTTCAAAATGATTTGCTATTTATATTTTATTGAGTTGATAGGGAGAAATAATGGAGCCTTGCGTTTTATCACTACACAAAACAATTACGTTAAATACAGTATTGTTTAACAACGTGCTTAGGAATGTTGACAACAAAACCGCGCAGAAACTCTTAAGTGATTCAACAAATTCAATCATTTATATTGCGCTTCATATGATTGACGGGCGTTATTACATCTTAGATTATCTGGGAATTACGCTTGATTCGAAATTCAAAGAGTTGCTGAGTGATATTAAAAGTATTGTCGAATTAGATAAATTTCCCCCGCTAAAAACTGTTTTGGAAGATTGGAAGAAAACATCTGAATTACTGCTGAAAAAAATGTCTTCCCTCAAAACCGAAGAGCTCCAGAAAAAATCACCGGTGAGTTTTCCGATTATGGACAACACTGTTTTGGGCGGTGTTTCATTTCTAATACATCACGAAACTTATCATTTGGGTCAATTAGGAATTCTAAGAAAACATTTCGGTTACGGACCAATGAGTTATGATATTGAGACTGAAAATTCCGAGTCTTAATAAAGTTTCGAATAATAATATTTACTAACAGCAGATGAGAAATTTTATTCGACTATTTATTGCTTTATTGATAGCGCTAAACCTTAATGCTCAATCCGACACAAAAGAAAAAGTCGATTCCGTTAATTCACTCCCGTATGAATTTATTGTTTCCAATCTCCGTCAATCAATTAAAATTTTTAATGAAAACCTAACCCTTGCGGAAGAGGCAAATTACCCGCTGGGAATAGCGGTAAGCAATACTAACCTTGGACTTGCTTATTATTTAAGCGGCAGTTACGACAAAAGCACTTATGCATACCTGCATGCAATTAAAATTTTTGAGGACTTAAATGAAACTGCAAAGTTATCCGAAACTCTGGGCGAGTTCGGTTATCAATTAAAAAGAAGAGATATGAAAAGGGCCAATCAATATATGATGCGGGGAATCCGACTGGCTGAAAAAGATGATAAAACCAAAGAGCTGTCGAAAATATATAATAACTACGGCGTTCTTAAAGAAATGGAGGGGCGCCTCGACAGCGCCATGTTTTATTATGAAAAGGCATACGAAATTGTTGTAGAAATTGATGATTCAATCGGCATCCCATATAGTCTAAATAGAATTGCCGGCGTACTTGCAATACAGGGCAAATATAAAGAAGCGTTGGATTATATGGCACGCTCCGATATTTACAGAAACAAGGAGACGGGTGATTTCGGCAGAATTGAAAATCTTGTTTTGTATGGAGATATCCATAATCAGATGGGGGATGCAGAAAAGGCAATTGATTATTATAAACGCTCATTAAATCTGTCGATCGAAAATAACGTGAATTATTTGACACGATATTGCTATCAGAAATTAACAGAACTTTACAGAGCAAGAGGGGATTATCAAAAGGCGCTCGATTCATACATGGCATACACCTCTTACAAAGACAGCGTATTTAATGAAGATATAAATTTAAAAATTGCCGATCTCGAGCTTGATTATGAAACGGAGAAAAAAGATAAAGAAATTGCCGAAAGCAAACTTGAGATTGAACAAAGAAACTCACTTTTAATTATATCGGGCGTCGTTGTAGTGCTGCTTATTCTCGGGAGTATCGGAATCTATCAATTTCAGCAAATTAAAAAGCAAAAATTATTGTATGAGGTAGAACTGAAAAACCAAATTAAACAGGCAGAATATGAGCAAAAAATTTCCGAGGAGAAACTTCGCATATCAAGAGAATTACACGACAATATCGGCTCGCAGTTAACATTTTTAATCAGTTCGATCGACAACTTGACTTATACGATAAATGACAATAACTCATTGAACAAGCTGACGAAATTAAGCGCTTTTGGAAGAACCACCTTGGATGAACTGCGAAATACTATTTGGGCAATGAAAAACGAAGACGGGTCACTGGAGGCACTGGTGTTAAAATTAAACGATGTAAAATCTCACTTCAGAGAATCTTTAGATAATGTTGAATTGATAATTAGGAATAATGTAACAAAACCTGTTTTGCTGAGTTCGGTGCAGATATTAAATCTTTTTAGAATCACTCAGGAGGCAATTCAAAACTCTCTCAAATATTCAGGCTGCAGTAAAATCGAAATTCTTTTCGAAGAAAGTGCCTCGGGAATTACCATGCACATAAATGATAACGGCGGAGGTTTCGATATCGAAACCGCAAGAAAGGGGAATGGGCGGGAAAACATGAAACACAGGTGCGAAAAGGCAGGCGGGCAATTTTCGATTGACAGCAATCAAAGCGGGACTTCCATTAAATGCAGCATAAATCTACATTAAGTCTTAATATTAGGCATATGCCCTATTGAAATAAGGTATTAGAAAAATGTATTTTGATTCCGGATTTAATGAAAGAAAGTACTATGAAAATTAGAGTTGCTGTTGCCGAAGACAATAAGTTTTTAGCCGAGTCCATTAAAGAAAAATTAGAACTTTTTTCGGAAGATATTGAATATAAGTTCCGCGGGGCAAACGGAAAAGAACTGCTTGAACTTCTTGATAAAGACCATACCGTTGATACGATTTTAATGGATATTGAAATGCCCGAAATGGACGGCATTAAAGCTGCTTCAATAATTTCAAATAGATATCCCCAAATTAAAATTATTATGTTAACCGTGTTCGACGATGAGCAGCGGATTTTCGATGCAATCCAAGCCGGCGCAATGGGCTATCTTCTAAAGGATGAACCCCCGCAGAAAATTTTAGAATCAATAATAATGATTATGGATGGGGGGGCTCCGATGTCTCCATCGATTGCAGCAAAATCTCTTCAACTTCTAAAAAACCCTGCGCGGGCTGAACAAAAAACAGAAGCCGATTTTGATTTAAGCAAAAGAGAAATCGAGGTGCTCGAACAGATAAGTCATGGTTTGGACTACAAAGAAATATCCGAAAATTTATTTATCTCACCATCAACCGTCCGCAAACACATCGAAAACATCTACAAAAAACTGCAAGTAAATAATAAAATGCGCGCTGTTAAAAAAGCAGTAAAACATAAGTTGATTTAAAGGCAGATAATAGCATCAAGATACGAGTATCAAGAATTTTGTTTTTAAATTTTTCTGCCCGGCAAAATTTTAACGACCACTTATTATTTCTTACTCCCCACCTTCACTGCCTTCTTGTACTCTTTATTCTTGCTACTCACGACTGACTACTGCCTACCGACTTCTGCTTTTACGTCATATGCCTTATTGAAGACCGCACATCTTATTTTATATATTTGAATCAGATTTTGAAAGAGTTATAAACGGAGTAATTATGATCAAATTTTTACTTAACTCAATTGTACTGATTTTCTTTTTAGCTACTACAGGCGCACAATGGCTGCAGTTAGGTACCAATATGGGTTTGCCCAGCAATTCGGAAAAAATTCAAACTATTGGAATTTCCGGATCCAACTTAATAATCTCTACATTAGATAATGGGCTTTATCTCAGCAGTGATAACGGCAACAGTTGGAGAAAGCCCTCAGGCACTTATCCGTCTAATCCCTTGCTGAATGGGGGCGCTAATCTAAACGGAAAATTGTTTTTTGGAACAGATAACCTTGGAGTGGGGGTTTATGTTACGTCCGACAACGGAGAAAATTGGAACACTCTTTCCAGCGGGTTGGTTGACGGATCGCTTGGAATAACCGGCAATAGACTTTTGGGGGAGTTTAACGGCAAGCTGTTTTTGGGCGCGGCTAAATTTTACGTGTCCGAAGATGAAGGACAAAACTGGCAGCAGTCTTCAAACGGACTGCCGGTTAATCCACTAATATTTTCTGCCGCTTACGACGGCACCAATTACTACTGTGCAGATAAACTGGTTTATAAATCAACCGATGCTTTTAATTGGAACACCGCAGCAAATACAAACTTGCCATTTACAAACATAAAACAACTTCATGCAAGCGGAAACAATCTGCTTGCCGTACCACAAAGCATGGGGGTGTTTGTATCAACGGATCAAGGGGATACTTGGACGGAGACACTTTCCGAGGCAACCTCATATTTATTTGAGTGGAACGGAACTTTATATGCGGCTGCAACATGGATTTATGTTTCGAATGATAATGGTTTAACTTGGTCACGACAACAGGAAACCGGCATTCAGCCCAGCGGAATAACTGTATTAAATGCAAACAGTTCCTTTCTTTTTGCCGGACAGAATAGAACAAGCAGCGGAAATTTATGGAGATATGATTTAACCACCTCTGTTGAGCAGATTAATCAAATACCAGCCGGCTTTGAATTAAAACAAAATTTCCCGAATCCTTTTAATCCAACAACTAAAATAAATTTTTCAATTCCCGAGAGAGGCTTTGCTACTCTTAAAGTTTACGATCTATTGGGGAATCAGGTTGAGGTTCTTGTTGATGAAGAGCTTAACAGAGGAATCTATTCATTAACATTTGATGCCGCCTCAATCTCTATTGCCAGCGGCACATATTTCTATAAGCTGGATTTCAACGGAAAGTCTCTAACAAAAAAATTATTACTTATCAAATAACCATTTACTAATTAACACATAGGTGCAGTTATGAAATCAATTAAATTATTTTATACTCTTTTGATCGTTGCATTAATCGGTTTGTCATCTTGCAGCAAAGATGAAAACAACCCGGTTAATTCAAATAACAATGGCGGAGGAAACTCTCTTTCAAATCCAAGCGGACAACCGATACCCGGACTTGCAGGAAATGCAGACGGAGTTTTGGTTACTATCGGATATGAAATTCAAACCGCTCCAGGTTTTCCTGGCGTTTCAATCTCCATGGGATTCGCTTCATTCGGCACCGGCGTTGACGCCGGCGATGTTTCTGTAAATGGAAATACATTGGGTAAAACAACCGAAAGCGGATCAACATTTTATTTAACTCCATCGCCTACTAACCCGACACAGACAATAAGCGGAGTTAACTTTGACGGATCCAACCACAATTGGACTGTTGCCGGCGGTAACGGAATTCCTCAATTTAGCGGAAGTGTCCAAAGTCCGGCCAGTTTTGGTTTAACAGCTCCTGCCAATAATGCAACGGTAAGTAAAGCAAGTGGAATTAATGTTACCTGGAACAACACGTCGTCCGGCGCAAAAGTATTAGTTATGCTTGTCTCAACAACAAACTCCTCACAAGTTTATGTTGTGGAAGATATTGCAGATAACGGAAGCCACACTATTCCGGCATCTTCACTCACAAACGTCTCCGGATCAGCTTTACTGCAAGTTGTTAAATACAGATACAACAGCGCTACTGCAGGAGGTAAAAGCTATTACATGATCTCAGAAGTTGTGAACAATGCATTAATAACTATCAACTAACAAATTTAGTTGCGTAAGGGAATATGTTCTTCAAAGGGTTTTATAAAACCAGCACTGTTCCGTATATGAAGACGTTTGCCGAACAAATTCCAACAGACTATACTTTTTCTAAAATAGGGTTAGGTGTAAACTATTTTGTTTTTTAACTGCACTCTATGTCTAAACGTTGAGACCCGCAAGTACAATTTGCGGGTCTCTTCTTTTATTCTTTCAGCAGATTTATCAAATAATCTTTGTATTGCGATTTTGGGATTGTGTCGAGCAATGATTCAAACTGAGTTCTATCAATAAACTTTTTCTGATAAGCAATTTCTTCAACACACGCAACCTTTAGTCCCTGCCTGTCTTCGATAACACCGAAGAAATTAGAAGCCTGCAGAAGTGCCTCCGGTGTGCCGGTATCGAGCCACGCAACTCCTCTTCCGATTTTTTCGACCATTAAATCTCCCCTTTGCAGATAGGTTTTATTCACATCTGTTATCTCCAGTTCACCCCTGCCGGATGGATTAAGATTCTTGGAAATTTCAATTACTTCATTATCATAAATATATAAACCGGGAACCGCAAAGTTTGATTTTGGTTCTTTTGGTTTCTCCTCTATCGAAATTGCTTTTCCCTCTTTATCGAATTGAACTATCCCGTATCTCTCCGGATCGGTTACCTGATATGCAAATATTACTCCCCCTTTTTTGTGCGATTGAAGAGCGCGGTAAAAGAAATCATATTTACCGTAAAAAATATTATCGCCCAAAACAAGTGTAACGCTGTCGTCTCCTATAAACTCTTCGCCAATAATAAATGATTCAGCAATTCCGTTAGGTGCCGCCTGCACTGCGTAACTAATATTCATCCCTATCTGAGAACCGTCGTTAAATAATTTTTGATAGAGAGGAATTGTTTCATCGTTCGAAATTATCAATACATCTTTTATACCGCCGAGCATCAAGGTTGATAAAGGATAATAGATCAAGGGTTTATCATAAATAGCTGTTAGTTGTTTACTGTAAATTTTTGTAATTGGATAAAGGCGTGTCCCGGCTCCGCCCGCTAATATTATTCCTTTCAATGTAACTCCCTATTTAATTCGTAACTTTAATATCTCTTTCTTTTATTAAAATATCATTTGCCGTTGAAATTGAAATTTTGAAATCTCCGGATTCAACAAACTTATATTTGAAAAAAGTGTCCTTCCATTCGGGATCAACTTTGAACCTCTTTGTTTCAACATGCTGATCATATTCAAATGACCGGATGCCCTTCTTCCATATATCAACAATTATTATTTCCGTATTCAGCTCACGGTCTAACAAAAGCTGAATTGTAATTTTACCGTTATCGCGGCTAATCGACACTTTGTTTTTTTCCCCGTATGCTTTGTTGGAAATTACATATTCACAAAAAACAATTTTTGCATAGGAATAATATGTGTTGGATTTAACATTGCTTAACGTTGACGCATCTTCCAATTTCAAAGACAGTTTTTCGGCAACTAATTTCTTATTCGAAGAAGTGACAATCGTAACTTCATATTCTCCTTCCTCAACAAATTTATAGGGGTGCACAAACCAGGTGGTTTGATTTTCCAAAGTGATTGCCTTACTGTCAAACGGCTGATATGTCCCATCCGATTGTTTATCGATGAAGATGTAGAGCAGATCATCTTCAATAAAATTGCTGCCGTTGTTATATAAAATTTCAATTGTTGTGCCCCAGGGTTTAATTTTCCAAAAGCGGTTTGCTTCTATTGGCTCACCCTGATCGGTATGAGTTTTTGTAAAATAGAGTTCCTGTGAGTTTATGGAACCGCAAAAAACAAAAAATAAAATTAATATTTGAAGTAGATTTTTCATCATCACTGTAATTTATTGGATGGCTTAAACAAATATATCCCTTTTATGATAATACTGCAAAGAAGCTTATAAATATCATCTTTTCCAAAATGCAGGAGTAAATATCAATATAATTGTGAAGAGTTCGAGTCTTCCAAGCAGCATCAAAAATGAAAGAAACCATTTTCCAAAATCGGGAATGTGTGCAAAATTTTGACTCGGTCCCACGCTCCCGATAGCAGGCCCAACATTACCAAGCGATGTAGCCACTGATCCGATTGCAGAAATAAAATCTATACCCAGCAAGGACATAACCAGCGTGCCGAAAACGAAAATAGTGACATAAAGAAAAAAGAAAGCCAGAACATTGGAAATAATTTCCTGCGGAACTGAAGACTTGTTGAATTTAACGGGAATTACTGCACGCGGATGGATAAGCCTTCTCAACTCCGAAAAACTATTTTTTATTAATAGTGTATGGCGCGCAATTTTAATTCCTCCGCCGGTTGAGCCGGCACACCCGCCGATAAATAAAAGCAGAAAAAATACAACTTGAAAAAACGGACCCCAAATTTCATAATCGAAAGTTACGTAACC
>JAENZU010000072.1 GCA_016841125.1 Melioribacter sp.
AATATCTTCGTGAAGTTTAATGTGACTTTCTTTCAAATTTTTTATAAAGGGCTCGGCTTTGCTGGTGAGATAAACATTTACATTTCGTTTGTCCGATTGATCAAGCTTCCTTATTATAAACTTCTTATCTTCCAGAGCTGTTAAAATGTGGGTTATTCTTCCCGGAGTAATTTTCATCTGATGAGCAATTTCTTTTATAGATAAGAAATTTCTTTCATCGAAAAGCCTCAAACATTTAAACTCGGCCGGAGTTAAATTAAACATCGAAGCAAAATAATTTTCTTTTTCATTACATGCTCTGGCTACTTTGCACGAGATCTCTGCCATCTTCTTGGCAACTTCATAACTTTTAGTTGTTTCTATTGTTTCCATTATTCACCTATAAAGAAATCTTTTATTTACTAAAATAATTACATTTTTAAGGACATTCAAGACTTTTTATAATAAGACAATCTGTATTTTTCTTTTTAATCAGTAATTCTTCCAATAATCTATTATTTCAGAATATATTTGTTTTTCATATCTTTAAGATTTAATATTTGGAGTTATTGCATGATTTTGGTTACCGGTGGTGCTGGCTACATAGGTTCACACTTTGTTTATGATATGATAGAGCGAGGCAATGAAGTTTTGGTTGTCGATAATTTGGATCGAGGTCACTTAGAGGCTGTTCATCCTGATGCGAAATTTGAAGAATGCGATATACTTGATTTTGAATCGCTTAAAAATGTTTTACAAAATTATAATATTGAATCGATAGTACATTTTGCCGCGTTTGCTTACGTTGGCGAATCGGTTGAAGACCCGAAAATGTATTACACCAATAATGTTGTCGGCAGTTTAAATTTATTGAAAGCCGCCGTATTTAAAAAGATTTCGAAATTTGTCTTTTCATCTACTTGTTCTGTTTACGGAAATCCGATTACTGTACCTATCTCGGAAGCCGAATCTACAAAGCCGATCAACCCTTACGCCCAAAGTAAACTGATGATTGAAAATATGCTTCGGGATTTTAACACAGCTTACGGACTCAAGTATGTTGCTCTTAGATATTTTAACGCTGCCGGTGCAGATGTGATGGGACGAATTGGAGAGAGTCACGATCCTGAACCTCATCTGATACCTATTGTTCTGCAGGCTACGCTCGGCAAAAGAGAAAAAGTTTATGTGTTCGGCAACGATTACGATACTAAAGACGGAACATGCATAAGAGATTATATTCATATTCAAGATCTTGCCGACGCACATGCTCGAGCTTTGGAATACTTGGAAAGCAACGATTCGGATATTTTCAATTTGGGAACCGGCGATGGTAACTCCGTCCTTGAATTAATAAATGCCGCTGAAAAAATAACCGGAGAAAAAATTAATATTGAGATCACCGGCAGAAGAGCAGGCGACCCGGCAGTGCTGGTTGCAGATAATAAAAAAGCAAAGGATGTTCTAGGCTGGGTACCGAAACATAATTTAAATTCAATAATTGAAAGTGCCTATAAATGGCATGCTGATCCAAAATTTTAGGTGATTTTTTGACAGTTGAAAAGTTAAATCCTCAAGGACTATTATTAATAAAACCGGATATATTTAAGGATTCCCGCGGATACTTTTTTGAATCTTATAATCAGAAAAAGTTAAGTGATTTAGGCTTTACGGAAAAATTTGTGCAGGATAATATTTCGAAATCTTCATTCGGCACAATTCGCGGTTTGCATTATCAGGTTGGTAAAAATACACAGGGAAAACTTTGTCAGGTGATTGAAGGAAAAGTTCTTGATGTTGCAGTCGACATTAGGTTCGGTTCACCAACATTCGGCAAATATTATTCGGTGGAACTTTCTGCTGAAAATAATTTGCAGTTGTGGATACCCCCCGGTTTTGCACACGGTTTTTCGGTGCTGTCGGCTGCTGCAATTTTTCATTATAAATGCACAGCTTTTTACAGCAGGGATGATGAGAGATGCATCAGATTTGACGATCCCCAATTAGGTATCGAATGGAAAATAGAAAATCCGATTGTTTCGGATAAGGATAAATTAGGAAAATCTTTTTCACAAATTGAAAAAGATTTTGAATTAAACAATTAATAATTTTTAGGAGCTATAATGAAATTAGCGGTAATTGGAACCGGTTACGTTGGACTAGTATCAGGTACATGTTTTGCTGAAATGGGAAATAACGTTGTTTGCGTCGATAACAATCAAGCAAAATTGAAAAAACTTAAAGATGCAGAAATTCCGATTTATGAACCCGGGCTGGATATTTTATTTTACAGAAATATTGCAAAGAACCGTTTAATATTTACGGATGATCTTAAAAGTTCGGTACTTGATTCGGAAATTATTTTTCTCTGTCTCCCAACTCCGCAGGGTGAAGACGGGTCTGCAGACTTAAAGTATGTTTTTGGTATTGCTGATGAAATGGGTAAAATATTAAAAGATGCCGGGGATAACGAACACAAAATAATTGTAAACAAAAGTACGGTCCCGGTCGGCACATCCAAATTAGTTACAGAAATTATTTCCAAACATGGTGTTACTAATTTTGAAGTAGTATCAAATCCCGAATTTTTAAGAGAAGGTTTCGCAGTTGATGATTTCATGAAACCCGATAGAATAGTGATTGGGGCAAACACTGAAGCAGCATTTAAAAAATTAAGAGCACTATACGAGCCATTCGTGCGACAAGGAAATCCAATTTTGGAAATGGATCCTCAGAGTTCCGAGGTAACTAAATATGCTTCTAACTCATATCTTGCCATGCGTATCACCTATATGAACGAACTTGCAAATTTCTGCGAATCGGTTGATGCAAATGTGGATCTGGTTAGACGCGGCATGGGTGCAGATACTCGAATTGGCAAACGATTTTTATTTCCGGGTATCGGATACGGCGGATCTTGTTTTCCCAAAGACGTGAACGCGCTGATCAAAACTTCCACCGAACATAATTCCGAAATGAGTATCTTGAAATTAGTTGATCAGGTTAATAAACAGCAAAAGCTGAAACTTGTTGACAAAATTTTGAAACATTTCGATAATGATGTAAAGGGAAAGAAATTTTCAATTTGGGGATTATCCTTCAAACCAAATACCGACGATATGCGTGAAGCCCCTTCAGTAGTGATAATAAACAGACTCCTCGAATTAGGTGCAATCATCACCGCCTATGATCCTGTTGCAGCGGAAAACGCAAAATTCTACTTAGGTGATAGGATCACTTACGCCGATGGTCAGTATGCCGCCCTCAACGATGCTGATGCTTTATTGATCTTAACGGAATGGAATGAATTTAGGAATCCCGAATTTAAGCGATTGAAAGAGCTGCTGAAAAAGCCCGTAATTTTTGATGGACGAAATATATTCGATCCCGAAAGCATGAAGGATAGCGGATTTACTTATTACAGTATCGGCAGAATTCCGGTAAAGTAGTTAATCTCATTATTTGCTTTCACCATAATAATGACTTGACAAGGGTAATCCATTGGATTATATTTGTTCATGCTAATCACAATTGTGGAATTACCTGAATTTCAAAAGCGATCTGCAAAAATCTTGTCCAAAGATGAACGCGATCAATTGATTTATTATTTAGCTGCAAATCCAAAATCCGGAGATTTAATTACCGGCAGGGGCGGAATAAGAAAATTGCGATGGGGATCTAAGGGTAAGGGAAAAAGCGGCGGTTCTCTTGTAATTTATTTCTTTTACCATTCTAAAATCCCGCTATTTCTGCTTACTATATTCAGTAAGAATGAAAAGGTGAATTTGAGTAATTCTGAGAAAAATGAATTAGCTAAAATGACAAAAGTTTTGATTGAAAATTATAAAAGGTGAAACGATGAGTAAATCATATAAAAGTATCAGTAAAGGGTTACAGGAAGCAGTTGATTATTCCAATGGGAAAAAAGTTGCAGTGAAGGAATATCGACCAATTCAAGTTGACGTTAAAGAATTAAGGAAACGAATTGGAATGAGTCAGACAAAATTTGCTTCATCTTTCGGAATAAGTCTGGGAACATTAAGACATTGGGAACGCGGTGATCGAAACCCAAACGGTCCCGCACTTGTATTACTCAATTTATTAGCCAAAGACCCCAATACTATTTTAAGTGTTCTTCAGGAAAATTGATCTCAAAGTTTACCCCGGTAACCAAACGCCATTCTTAGAAAGTAAACCTAGTCTATTAAAAATTAGATTAAGTATTTAAATCAATAATGCATGAAAATAAAAAGATTTTGATTTTACAGTATCAGACATTTTCCTGTAAATCAAGAAGCGAGGATCTTCTCGTAATAGTCCAGATATTTCGGAACTATTAAATTACTTTCAAATTGTTCAACAGCCCGTTTGCGCGAGTTATCCGAGAAGACCTTATGCTTCCTCTCGTTTTTTAGTAAGTCGATTGCATACTTCGCCATTCTGTCTGTATCCCCAATCTCAGCAATGAATCCCGTTTCATTGTGAATTACTAATTCGGGCAGACCTCCCACGGAAGAGCAAACAACCGGAACGTTGCAAGCCATTGCTTCCAAAGCAGAAAGTCCGAAACTCTCTGATTGAGAAGGCATCAAAAATATATCGGCAATTGATAAAATTTCATGGAGTGCATCTTGTTTACCAAGGAATATCACATCTTTTTGAAGGTCAAGTTCTCTCGCTAACCGTTCACATTCGGAACGATCCGGTCCATCGCCGATAAGCAAAAGTTTTGCCGGCATCGCCTCTTTTACTTTGGCTAAAATACGGATAGTATCGGGCACCCTTTTAACAGGTCTGAAATTTGACGTATGGATCAATATCTTTTCATTGTTCGGGGCTATATGAGCTTTGAACTTGCCATTCTCAACTTTACGGTAAAGTGAGGTATCAATGAAATTATGAACTACTTCAATATCCTTTTCAATTTGGTAGTTGGTAATAGTTTTTTCTTTTAGAAATCTTGATACTGCGGTAACTCCATCACTCTCTTCAATACTGAATTTAACCAACGGTAAAAATGAGGGCTCCAATCCAACCAGAGTTATATCGGTTCCGTGCAGCGTAGTAATAACTTTAATATCGGAATTCATTTTCTTCAGAACTTGTTTTGCAAGATATGCGCTAACCGCGTGCGGAATTGCATAATGAACATGAACCAGATCCAAATTTTCGTACTCAATTACTTCGAGCATTTTACTGGTTAATGAAAGTCCGTATAGATTATGCTCTAAAAGCGGATAGTTGCTGGATTCAACTTCGTGATAATATATGTTTTCAAAAAACTGCGACAGCCGCCGCGGCATAGCATAGCTTATGAAATGAACTTGATGCCCTTCTTCAGCTATTTTCTTCCCTAATTCAGTTGCTACTACTCCACTGCCCCCGTAAGTGGGATAGCAGATAATCCCAATTTTCATATATTTAATTTTCTATTTTGATGAATTATATTATCAATTATTTATAAAGCGATAGGCAATCTACAAAAAATTAACAATTAATATTTTTAAATCATGAAACTCTTATTGATCGGTCAATCTGTGGTTGATCACATTCACAAATCAAATGAAGAAATTATACAGCCGGGTGGAATATTTTATTCTGCAGCCGGATTAAGTGCTGCAAAAGAAGCTGATGATTCTTTTTCATTAATCACTTCGTTGGATAGAGATAACAAACCAAAGTTCGAAAAGGTTTACAATCATTTTGATCTCGAATTTTCAAATGATGTTGAACAGTTGCCAATTGTGCATTTGAACGTTCATAGTGATAAGGAGCGCGATGAATGTTATCAGAATTTTACCGGGAATACTATTAAGCTTAATTCAGATATAAAATTTAATGACTTCGACGGCATACTCATAAACATGATTACCGGATTTGAATTGACAATTGAAATGCTCAGAGAATTAAGAGAGAAATTTGACAATCTAATTTATCTAGACATTCACTCGCTTGCTAGAGGAATAGACGAAAACAACATCAGAAAATTTAGAGATATTCCTAATATTGATGAGTGGATCAAAAATGCAGATATAATTCAGGCAAACGAAAATGAGTTGAAAACGTTCGGGTTTAAAGGTAATGAACTGCAGGTGGCCGAAAGGGTGTTATCGGTAGGTTCTAAAATCTTAATAGTTACAAAAGGTGCAGTGGGAGTTAGAGCATACTTCAAAGTTAAAGATGAAATGTTATCAACTTTTCAACCGGCGAAAAAGGTACAGAGCATCAATCATGTGGGCTGCGGCGATATCTTTGGGGCTCTATTTTTTTCTTCCTATATTAAAAGCAAAAATATTTTCCGTTCACTGCAGAGAGCAAATCATGCAGCCGGAATGGTTACTTCTTATTCATCAATAAACGAATTATTAAATCTGAAAAATGATCTCAACAAATAAATTAATAAAAAAAAGAATCTTAATAATCGGTTCGAATGGCATGCTTGGTCAGAGATTGACCGAGTATTATCAAAAGAAAAAAAACATTGAGCTTATGTGCTGCTCTGTTGAGGAAAGTTCTTTTATAGCCGAAGTAAATTATCTTCAATTAAATATTTCAAATAAAAGTGAAGTGAAGAATGTCTTCCAAAATTTTTATCCCGACGTAGTTATTAATACCGCAGCATTTACGAATGTGGATCTCTGTGAAGCCGAACGGGAAGCCGCATGGAATGTTAATGTCACCGGAGTAGATAATCTCGCATTTTATACTAAATCAATAGAAGCCCATCTTATTCACATTTCAACCGATTATGTTTTTGATGGAACCAACGGACCATACACAGAAAAGGATAAACCTAATCCAATAAGCTATTATGGAAGAACAAAGCTCGCCAGTGAAAACGCAGTAAAATACCGAAAATGTGATGCTTCTATAATTAGAACAAATGTCCTTTACGGTCCGGCAAAGTTTGGCAGGAATGATTTTGTAAAATGGGTAGTGGAATCATTAAGAAATAATAAACCTATTAAAATTGTTACCGATCAAATAAATAACCCCACCTATATTGATGATCTTGTTGACGCAATAAACAAAATTATTGAGTTCAAAAAACTTGGGCTTTATAATATCGGCGGGAAGGAATTTCTAACGAGATATGATTTCACTTTAAGAATTGCGGACTACTTTAGTTTGGATAAAAATCTGATTTCCTCAATACTCACAGCTTCTTTGAATCAGCCTGCACCGCGCCCACTAAAATCCGGACTAGTAACATTAAAAGCCGAAACTGAACTTGGATATAAACCGCAGCCTGTTGAAACCACATTTCAATTAATGAAAAAAGAATTGGGTTTATGATTATTAAATCTCTTTCAGCGGTCTATTAAAAGAAAATTATCAAAATTGAATTAATGATTTTTAGTCGTTACATTTGGGTGACTTTATTCCCTTCTGTCCTATAACTGCTCTCCGGAAAATTTGATTGTATGTTTTTTTCAAAAATAAATCAAAAGGAGGAGTTATGCCGGTCAAAAAATTACGCGATTTTTTAGACTCTCACGAAGTAAAATATGTAAACGTTAGTCACTCAAAGGCTTACACCGCGCAGGAAATAGCAGCATCAGCACATATCCCGGGCAAAGAGCTCGCAAAAACTGTAATGATTAAAATTGACGGGACTCTCGCAATGGCAGTTTTACCAGCATCGTATAAAGTTGATTTTGAATCCCTGAAAGAATTGCTTGATGTAAATAGAGTAAGATTAGCCTATGAGCAAGAGTTCAAAGACAGATGCCCCGATTGCGAAGTAGGCGCGATGCCTCCATTCGGCAATCTTTATAACATGGATATTTACGTTGCAGAAAGTTTAAAGGAAGATGAAGAGATTGCATTTAATGCAGGCAATCACACAGAATTGATCAAAATGAAATATGCGGATTTTGAAAAACTCGTTAAACCCAAAACACTAAAGTTCTCCCACAAAATGAAAGTTTAATCAAAATAGGAAAGTGATTTAACAATTTCATTGTGTAATGTCGGACGGAAATAAACGATCTTTCTGTTAGCCCGGGTTGGATAAACTCTGTTGGTAAGCAGAATTACGTAGAGATCTTTTTCTTTATCTACCCAGATTGATGTACCTGTAAAACCGGTATGACCGAAAGAAGTAACCGAGAAAGCTTCACCGGCAGAGGAATAACCATCGGGGGATTTTGTATCCCAACCCAGTCCACGAGTTGATTGGTTAGTCTGTTTTGATGTCCAATTGTCAATAGTTTTTTCAGCAAAAATTCTTTTGTCTTTATACGTACCGCCGTTAAGATATGTCTGAGCAATATGCGACAGATCCGAAGCAGTTGAGAATAGCCCGGCATGCCCCGCAACACCGCCTAATTGATATGCGGTTTCGTCATGAACTTTACCTTTTACAGTAGTCATTCTCCAGTAATTGTCTACTTCGGTTGGTACAACTCTATCCCACAATTCTTTTGGCGGATTGTACATTGTATTATTCATTCCGAGCGGTTCAAAAATTCTTTTCTTTAGAAATTGATCCATCGGCATTCTGGCAATTTTTTCAATCACTTTCTGCATCGTTATCATACCTAGATCACTGTAAACATATTTGCTGCCAGTTTCGTACTCTAATTTGCTGTTCATTATATCGGCAAGAATATCTTTTGCATTATCATATAATTTATAATATGCTTTGAAAGCCGGCAGTCCTGTATTATGCAGAAGCAAATTTCTTACTTTAATAGAGTCTTTACCATTATTTCCGAACTCAGGTAAATATTCAGCTACCGGTTTATCCAAGTCCAACTTGCCTTCATCATAAAGTAGCATTGCAGCAGAAGTGGTACCGATTACTTTTGAGACAGATGCCAGATCAAATATTGCATCAGTTGTCATTGGTTTTGCATCCGCAGCATAAGTGAATTTTCCGAATGACTTATTATAAACTACTCTGCCATTGTGACCAAACAATAACACTGCTCCGGGAAATACAGAATCTGCAACTGCCTTTTCCATCAGCGAATCAACTTCGGTAAAGTTGTAAAGCGAATCAATAAATTTCTCGGAATTAAAATTACGTGTATCCCGTTTTAAACCGTAACCTAATTTATAATCAGTATCGGGAATACTTACCGGCAGTTTGCCAAGAATCGATTGATCACCCATTAACGCTTGTGCCATTGCAGTTTGTGATGCCGGTGTTTGACCGTATGCACAGAGATAAGCTGAAGTGTTATTATCAATTTGACTCAACAAATATGGATTACCGAAACTCATAACAACAAAAGGAATATTTAACGCTTTGATATCGGTTATCAAATCGACATACTTTTCATCCAGGTCAATCGAACCTTGATACGATCTTACATTGACATAAGTAGGCAGCAAAATGAGTTCGGCTTTTTTAGCGGCAGCAAGTGCTTCTTTAAATTCTTTCTTCCCGCTGCGCAATGATAGTCGCACGGTTTCTAATTTGGGTACTCTTTTAGATAAATACTCTTCAAATATAAACTGCTTCTCTGTTGAGTTACGTCTTTTAGTATCTCCAAGAGTAATGCAGACAACTTTAGAATACTTTTTTCCATCAAGCGGAATTAGACTAGTCTCATCCTTCACTAGAGTTACGGATCTTTCCGCTATATCTCTGGCAAGCCTCCAATGGGAGTCTTTATTTAATATGGTTTTTATTGAACTAGTATCGACCAGTTTTTTTCTATCCAGTCCAAGCCACTTTTTAGCAGCTAATATTTTTCTTACAGAATAGTCGATGCGACTTTCATCAATCTCACTATCATTAACAGCTTCAACAAGTCCGTCCAGAGTTTCTTCATCGTCATTGGGGAATAAGAGCAGATCATTGCCTGCAAGCACCGCAAGTTTTGCAGCTTCGGCATTAGAATAATTATCAGAAATTGCATTCATATTGAGGGCATCGGTTATTACAAGTCCGTCAAATTTCAGATCCCTTCTTAAAAGTCCGGTTATAATTGAATTAGATAATGTAGCAGGCAGTTTTTTTTCAGATTCAAATGCCGGTACTTCCAAATGTCCGATCATTATAGATTTTACATTTCCTCTGATCGATTCTTTAAATGGTAGAAGATCATTAATTTCCAACTCTTCTCTGGTCTGTTTTATAACCGGCAATTCATTATGTGAATCAAGATCGGTTGCGCCGTGACCCGGGAAATGTTTAGCTGTTGTTATCATTCCGCCGTCATGCATTCCTTCAATTAATGCTATTGAATGTTTTGAGGTTAAGGCTGGATCCTCGGAAAAAGCTCTGATATTTATAATAGGATTTCGGTAATCGCGGTTGATATCAATAAGAGGTGCAAAATTTTGATGAACCCCGATCGCTCTTCCTTCCAACGCTGTAACTTTGCCGACAGCATAGGTTAATCTTTCATCATCGGCGGCGGCAATTGCCATATTGAATGGGAATTCAACAGCATCTTCCAACCGCATTCCCAATCCCCGCTCAAAATCAGAAGATATTAAAAGCGGTGTATCTGTAAGTTCCTGCAATCTGTTTGCAATCTTTGACTGGTTTTCTATGTTTCCCTGCAAAAACATCAATCCGCCGACTTTCAGTTTGGTCACCAGTTTTTTTAATCTTTCAAATTCATTTGAGTCTTCATCGAATTCCCTGCCCATAGCATAAGGGATTATCATCTGTGCACATTTTTCTTCGAGCGACATTTTGTTTAAAGTATATTCAACCCACTCAACATCACTATCACTTAAATTAAATACAGAAGGATATCCCATATCAATTATTTCTCTTTTCATCGTCATGTCCAAAGGGATCGTTACTAAAATTAAGATCAGCAAATATTTGAAAGATGTTTTCATATTCTAATTTTCTTCATCAGTTTTTTTGCCAAAATTGGCATCAAGCGGTATGAACTTGATAATAATAAATGCAGGAATAGTTGCAAGCACCACCCAAATAAAGAAATGCTGATAACCAATAAGTTCCTGCAGCCAGCCGCTTACCATACCGGGTATCATCATTCCAAGCGCCATAAAACCTGTTGTTATTGCAAAGTGTGCTGTTTTATGATCCCCTTCCGAAGCGTAGATCATGTATAGCATATAAGCTGTAAAACCAAATCCGTAACCGAATTGTTCAATTGCAACACACAGATTTATAATAAAGAATGATTCAGGCATTGCGT
>JAENZU010000073.1 GCA_016841125.1 Melioribacter sp.
GGGAACCTGCATGATGGGAACATATTCGTCAGGGCTCCCAACGGTATCTGCTCTTGAAAGTTTAACTAAGCTATTAGCTTGGAAATCGAACCAGCGTGGAATTGACCCCACGGATTTATCTTATCATCCATCATCGGGTAAAGTATTAAGGCATATTTCAGGCCATCGCTCCGGTTGTGCAACGGAATGCCCCGGAACCGCTTTGTACAATCACTTGCCGAATATTAGAAATGATGTGATGAATTTGTTGTTATCAATACCTCCGCAGATTTCACACATAAATTTAGTTGATGGTCAAAATAACTTCTTGGCATATAAACCAATTAAGATTGATTTCTCCCAAGCAATGGACACTGCGGCTGTGAGAACAGCACTATATTTATCACCTGTGAATGATTATGATATCTCATGGCAAGGTGTGAATTACTTGGAATTGCGTCCGGTTCCATATTGGCAGTTCAGTACTAATTACACTTTAACAATTGATACGTCAGCCAGAAATATTTTCGGACAGCAGATTGACGGCAATGGGGACGGAGTTCCCGGTGATCCGTTTACATTAAATTTTTCAACTACAGAACCGGATAATCAAGCTCCCTTTGTTGAGAAAGGATATCCATCAGGCAATGGTGTTAATGTTTTTACGGAAATGAAATTTGTTTTTAATGAGGTACTGGGAGAAAATGCCCTAATCGGAAAAGTGAAATTATTGAACGAATCAGGCGGCAATGTTTCTTATAATAATGCCAAAATTGAAACGAGTGATGATAAAAGTATAGTTTACTTTAAACCCGTCACGCCCCTAAATGCCGGCAGTAATTATTCGGTCAAATATGCCGCCGGTATTTTTGATATGTTCGGCAACTCAACCACCACGGATATTCTAATTCCTTTTCGAACACAATCAGGACATTACGTGAGCGGAACTATTTTAGATGAATTTGAGAATGTTGACAATTGGAATCAACCGCTCGACAACCCGGCTTCGGTTAATATAGATTCAATCAGCACATATTTTACGGCATCGATTGAACGAAAACGCTCCGGTAACTATTCCGGTAAACTTGCATATTCATTTACAGAAGAGAGTAACGGCCTAGTTTATATATCAAATTCAACCGGATATATTGTTTCTGATACTTCGTCAAATTACGGGATATGGGTATTTGGGGATCTGAGTGGAAACGAAATTTATTTTAGCTTTGATAACTCAAACAGTTATGATCAACTGATTGACGTTATCGACTGGTACGGCTGGGAATATTTATCAAGACCTTCGAATTCGATTTCATCACCAAATAAAATACTCACAGGAATTTATATTAAGCAAAAAGAAAATGCAGATAAATCCGGGGCAATCTATTTGGAGGATTTCCAGTTAAGTGCTGTCACAACATCTGTTAAAGAATTGAATAACGTTCCAAAAGAATTTACACTTAGACAGAATTATCCCAATCCCTTTAATCCTGCAACAAATATTGAGTTCTCTATTCCTGTTCGGCAGAATGTGAAATTAGCAGTTTACGATTTACTAGGGAACCAGGTTGAACTTTTATTAAATAATTCATTGAATGCAGGCACCTACTCCCTTAAATTTGACGGGAAGGGATTTGCAAGCGGGGTTTATATTTATACGATTATTACAGAACGGTTTAACTCCAGTAGAAAAATGTTGATACTAAAATAATTTTGGTTTTATATGCATGCGAAAAAAATAATTATTGCGATCGGTTCATTTTTAATTTTGAATTTTTTCATTTCTGGCTGCAGCACTACACCGGTTGTTGAAAAATTAACTATTGAAGAATTAACAGAAAATTTGATCGGCAGAGTGAATGAAAATGAAGTTGGTTTCTTTCTCCCTCCCGGTACACGTTTGCAGAATGTTCAGGTTAACGGGGATGAGTTAATATTTAATTTTAATAGAAACTTCTCATACCGACCTTTTAGACCTGATGATATTAAGCCTATTAAAGATACCTTGAGAAATTTCTTCGGAAAAGATTATACGGCGTATGATGTTAACGTTGTTACCATGGATTACAAAATAGAAGATTTGATTCCAAATTTTTATCGCGAAACAAGTGACTTTGATAAGAACAGAATATTTAATATTGAAGATAAACCGTTAAAGATTACTAGAAAAATAAGCAGCCCCAATTCACCGGCTTTGGGTTTGCAGGACCGCAACATTGTTTTATGGCACAGTCACGGATGGTATTATAGTGTAGACGCCGGCAGATGGGAATGGCAGCGACCTCGTCTGTTCCAAACTGTTGAAGATCTGATCCCGATGTCATTTACAATACCTTACCTTATTCCAATGCTGGAAAACGCAGGTGCAAAAGTATTTGTACCCCGTGAAAGAGATTTTCAGACCAATGAAGTTGTGGTTGACAACAATACTAAAAGTGACATTGAAAAAAAATCTTACATTGAGGTTCTCGGGTCAGATGCCGAATGGACTGACAGCAAGCCGGGTTTCGCATATGGCAGCCCTCCGTATGAATTAAATTATAATCCGTTCGACTTTGGTTCGAATCGACAAACTTTATCTTCTCTTGAAGAGACTGCCTGGGTAAGCTGGATACCGGATATTCCTGAAACCGGAAGGTATGCGGTTTATATATCTTATAAAGCTTCCAACCAAAATGTTGATGACGCAGATTATACAGTTTTTCACGAAGGTGGAGCAACTCAATTTGAAGTCAATCAGCTGATCGGCGGCAGTACTTGGATTTACTTAGGTACTTTTAAATTTAAAAAAGGGTTGCATGAGAATAGAGGAGTAGTTTTAACAAATAAAAGCAGCCAACCCGGCAGAATTGTTTCAGCGGATGCAGCTAGATTCGGCGGCGGAATGGGACTTGTGATAAGAAACGGCGGCACTAGCGGAAGACCAAAATTTGTTGAAGGTGCAAAATATTTTATGCAGTATGCGGGAATGCCGGATTCATTAGTCTATAATCTAAATGAAAATAAAAACGACTATGACGACGATTATCAGAGCCGTCCAGAATATGCTAATTATTTATTCGGCGCTCCGTTTGGTCCCAATAAAAATAGAAATACAGAAGGCTTGGGAGTCCCTATCGATTTAACAATGGCGTTTCATACAGATGCGGGTATTACAAGTAACGACACTACAATTGGCACTTTATCTATATACAGCACATATGGATTCGACACTACGGAAGTGTTTCCAAATGGAATATCTCGTATAGCAAATAGGGATTTGGCGGATGTGGTACAGTCTCAAATAGTTGACGATATTAGAGCAAAATACGATCCCGCTTGGAATAGAAGACAACTCCGTAATGCTAGATACCGCGAGGCTGTAAGCCCGAATGTACCGTCACTACTGATGGAATTGCTTTCTCACCAAAATTTTTTGGATATGAAATTTATGCTCGATCCCCGTTTCCGTTTTGATGTTGGAAGAGCAATGTATAAGGGCATGCTCAAGTTTCTTTCGGTACAGAATAATAAAGCTTATGTTGTGCAGCCATTACCTGTAACACATTTCGCAATTGAACAAGATAAGGAAGGTTCAGTGAAGCTTAGCTGGAAACCTCAGATTGATCCGCTTGAACCGACTGCTGATGCAAAACAATATATAGTCTATATGCGGGTTGGTGATGGCGGATTTGACAATGGCAGATTAGTAAATGAACCGGTTTTGAAATTTAACGATTTAAAAGTGGGAATAACTTACAGCTTCAAAGTGACTGCACTAAATGATGGCGGAGAGAGTTTTCCTTCTGAAATATTAACCTACTGCAGAATGAATGATAGCAAACCGGTTTTAATAATAAATGCGTTTGACAGAATTTGCGGACCTCATGCAATCGAAACTAAAAGTTTCAGCGGCTTTGTTAACAGATTGGATAATGGTGTTCCCGATAAATTCGATTTGAATTTTACCGGTGAGCAATATGATTTTGATCCTGCTTCGGAATTTCTAACGAACGACGCTCCGGGTCACGGTGCAAGCAATGGGGATTTTGAAACCAAAGTGATTGCCGGCAACAGTTTTGATTATCCATTCACACATGGCCAATCTATTAAAGCCGCCGGCTATTCTTTTGTTTCGGTAAGCGATGAAGCCGTATACGACGGGTTTGTTGATATTAATAAATACAAGGTGATTGATATTATTTTAGGTGAGGAAAAGCAAACTCCTTGGCAGAAATCGGCTGCTGATTCAGTGAATGGAATACCATTTAAAACTTTCAATAGTAAATTTCAATCGCAGCTTGCTGCTTTCACAAAATACGGCGGGAACCTTTTTGTGTCTGGCGCTTATGTTGGGACTGACTTATTCAATTGGAAAGAGCTTGATTCTGCCGATGTAAAGTTTGCGCAGGATATTCTTAAATTAAAACTAGAAACCAACTATGCGGCAAGAACCGGAGAAGTTTTCTCAGTTGATTCTTCGATATTTAAATTGCATAAATTCGATTTTAATACTGAACTTAATAAATATTTTTATGCTGTTGAAGCTCCCGACGCATTAAGCGCCATTAACGGCAGCCGTATCGTACTTAGGTATAATGAGAATAAATTTTCGGCAGCGGTGGCCTACGATGGTAATTATAAGTCGATAGTTTTTGGTTTCCCTTTTGAAACAATAAAAAATCAGGATACAAGAAATTTATTAATGAAAAATATTTTATCATTCTTAAACAATTAGTGGATCTTTGACGTGTATAAGATTTTTTTTCTACTTCTTATTTTCTATTCTTTAACGTATGCTCAAGTAAATACTGAGAAATACCGGAATATAGACGAAGAATATAGTTTATCAGGATTAGTCGAAATAAATTATTCGATGGAAACCGGGAATGTTGATTACAACGAACTCGAATTGGAAAGCGGAATCAATTGGAATACCCCGAACTTTTATTCCTTTTTAATCGGGTTGGGTGATTACAAATGGCAGGCTGGCAAACAATTCAGCAATGAAGCCCTATTCCACCTTCGTTTTGTAAAAAGGTTATCAGAAAATTTTGAAGTCGAAACTTTTACCCAGTATGATCACAATCGCTCCCGTTCATTATTTTTCAGAGCGCTAGTTGGTGCCGGTATCAGATTTAATATTTTAAAATCCGAGAGCTCCGAACTCTGGATTGGAAGTGCATACATGTTTGAAAGACAAAATGTTGAAATTACTAAACCGGTTGTATTCGAAGAATGGTCTAATTTTCACAGGTGGAGTAATTATATCACTTTCGATTTGAGAATTAAAGAAGGTGTAGATTTTATAACAGTCAATTATTATCAGCCGAGCTTTGAAAATTTTAATGACTATCAATTTTTAAGTGAGAACAATATTATCTTTGGTATTTCAGGCGGATTTTCATTTATCGCCAAATTCAAAATGAGATTTGATAACATTCCGCCCGATGATACAATTAAAAAATTAGATACAAAAACAGATCTAGGTTTTATCATTCGATTTTAATTGAGGAGAGATTAAATTGAAATTAAGATTTATTCTACTTTCGTTTTTTCTTTTTGCGGGTTTTACCTTTGGGCAAATCGGCAGACCATTCGATTCGAAAATATTAGAATATTCTCAAAAAGATTTTTTAAAGAATGCGCAATGGAGTCTCACAGCTTTATATGTTGATAACGGGGAAAAACTGATTGACAAAAATTCAGAGTTTAGTCTAGCTCCAGCCTCCGGACTTAAACTTCTAACATCAGCAGCCGCACTTGAAATACTCGGAAGCAATTTTAAATTTACTACAACACTTTATTATGACGGCGTAATTAAAAACGGCACTCTAAACGGTAATATTTATATTGTCGGCGGGGGTGATCCTACTTTAGGATCAAGTTTGGTCGCAGGATCAAAAGATATTGATGCTCTAATGAAAGAATGGTACACGGCATTATCGTCTGCAGGCATCAAGAATATCACTGGCAATATTGCCGCGGATGATTTTTTATTCGACCGTAACCCGATACCCGATAATTGGTACTGGATAGACATCGGAAATTATTACGGCGCACAGGCAAGCGCGTTAACAATTCATGAAAATTTATACTATCTGACATTTAAACCGGCTGAAGTTGTTGGTAAACCGGCACAAGTAATTCGAGTTGAACCGCCTGTTAAAAATTTAACTTTTACCAATTTTATGAGGACAGGTAAAAAGGGGAGCGGCGACAATGGATATATCTACGCCGCACCAAATCAGTATAATGCCGTTTTGCGAGGCACGATTCCGGCTGGTGTTGATGAGTTTACAATTAAAGGCGCAATTCCTGATCCCCCTTTGTTTGCCGCACAATATTTTAAAGACTATTTAACCTCGCATGGAATTGAGATTAATGGAAAAGCTGTTAAAGTTGATGTTAAAAGTGAATATAAAATCGACAATAAATTAGCATCGACCATTTCCCCCGAACTTAAGAATATTGTATATATTATAAACAAGAGAAGTAATAATCTCCTTACAGAACAGCTTTTGAGGATGATAGCCGTAGCAAAAGACAAGAAAGGCGGGGTTTATGAGGGGATTGAAGTTTTAGGTAATTTCCTATCGGAAAAAGGCATCAGCACTGATGGGCTTCAATTGTTCGATGGCTGCGGATTATCACGGTCTAATATGATCACAACTCGCATCATGACCGATCTTCTGATATATATGACAAAATCCGAAGTGTTTAATGATTATCATAACTCACTTGGTGTTGCCGGTGATCCGGCTGATCCGGGATTCTTCTCTAATTGGGGAAAAAATACAGAGATAGCATTTAACGCTAGAATTAAATCCGGCTCGATCGATAGAGTACGCAGCCATTCGGGTTATGTGAAAGATCAAAACGGCAGATTGATTGCGTTTTCTTTTATTGCTAACAATTTTACCGGCAGTGCAAGACAGGTCGATAAAATTCATGAAAACATTTTAATAGAATTAGCCAGGTTAAAATAATTATGTTTGAGAAAACTAAAGCTCCTAATTTTGAAAATTTAATTGCAGCCTTATTTAATAGAGGGACTGATCAAATTCCTTTGATCGAATTGGGTATTCACCCTATTATTAAAAGTAAAATACTCGGTAGAAAATTTAATGGAATCGAGGATGACGTTGAATTTATGTTTAAAATGGGATACGACTTTGTGAAAGTTCAACCAATTATTAAATTCAAATTAGATCAGAAAAAAACTGATGGTGAAAGCGGCAACTATTCACCGGATAGGGCTTGGGCTACTGAAGATAAAGGACTGATAAGCAGTATGGAAGATTTTGAAAAATATCCGTGGCCTTCAAATGCAGATATTGACTACTCTCGTTTTAGCACTGCACTAAATGCATTGCCCGAAGGCATGGGCATAATTGGTCAGTACGGCGATATTTTTACAATGGTTTGGGAATTAATGGGTTTTGAATCATTTGCAATGGCAACTTACACTGATCCCGATTTGATTAAAGCAATGTTTGAAAAAGTTGGCGAGCTTGTTGTGAGTATGTACGAAAAAATGAGCGAGCTGGAATCCGTCGGATGCTTTTGGTACAGCGATGACATTGCATACGCAACCGGATTAATGATGCATCCCGATTTTTTCCGTGAGTATCTTTTCCCGTTTATGAAGAGAATAGGTGATCTTGCCAAAAAGAAAAATGTGCCTTTTATTTATCACTCAGACGGATTACTATACGATATATTGGATGATATAGTAGAACTGGGTGTAACCTCTCTTCATCCGATTGAACCAAAATCGATGGATATCAATGAACTCGCGGGGAGATACGGTGACCGGCTTTCCTTCTGCGGAGGTATTGAAGTTGACTTACTTTCAAGAGGAACCACTGCCGATATTGAAACGATAACTGAAAAATATTTGAATGAGATCGGGAAAAATTATTCTTGGTGTGCCGGCTCCTCTAATTCAATTCCCGAATATGTTAATGTTGATAATTATATTGCCATGGTTCGTACGGTTCATAGATTTAACGGAAATATCTAAATTGAGTTTATGTGAGTGAACTTAAACCAAAACGGCAGTTAACTCTAACACAAACTTCCGCGATTATTGTCGGGCAGGTTATTGGTTCCGGAATATTTATTAATGTTCCGATAGTTGCCGGGATAATTCAAAATGTATGGGGCGCCGTGTTTGTATGGTTTTTAGGCGGACTATTGTGGATTCCGCAAATACTTATTCTTGCTGAAATGGGTACGGCATACCCTAATCAAGGTGGACCATATTATTTCATTCATAAAGCCGGATCTCCTTTCTTAGCTTTCCAATATACATGGACTGCCTTTTTAACCAGTGACACTCCGACACTTACAATTATCGGACTGCTGGCAGCCGACGCTCTAACATTCTTTTTCCCGATTCTCGACAACAATATTTACGCAAAAATATTTGCCGCACTTTTTATATTAATTTTTACGGCAATCCAATACAGAAGCGTAAAAATGGGGGGGAATGTTCAAGTTGTATTGACGGTATTGAAACTGCTTCCTTTAATCGCGGTTGTTGCAATAGGGTTGTTCTACTTAGCCGAGGGTAATCTGCAGGAGTTTAGAATTTTCACATCGTTCGATAATGAACCAATAACAACAAGTATCTTATTTGCAGGAGTAGCGGCAACTGTCTGGGCATACGCCGGATTTTTAAATATACTCTATACCTCCGGCGAAGTGAAGAATCCGGAAATCAACCTACCGAAAGCGCTGATCGGTTCAGTACTTTTTGTAATGGCAGCGTATATATTAATCAGTCTTTGCACAAGTGCAATAGTTCCTTTTGAAACACTAACTTCGGTTGAAGAGGGTAAGTTCATTAATCCTTTTGAACACTTACAATTTTTCTCTAATTATGCGGGTGCAATTTTCGCTATTGCAGTCTTTATTTCAATGCTGGGAGTTTTAAATTCTTCTATCTTAACTCAACCCAGACTTGAATGGGCAATGGCAAAGGACGGACTTTTCTTTAAATCTTTTGGTCATTTACATCCAAAATATTTAACTCCGGATTTCTCAATTTTAGCGCAGTCTGCATTTGCAATTATCTTATTAATTTTCGGAGGATTGGGGGACCTGCTGGGATATTTTACAATATCATATCTACTTCAAAATACATTAGTTTACGGGTCATTATTTTTCCTTAAAAATAAAGATGATTATAATCCAGTTTATAAAGCTCCTATTGCGCGGACAATGGCCGCACTATCTATTCTTATTCAGTTTGTAATTATCGCGGGAACGTTTGCCGCATTTCCAATTGGCGGACTGATTGCATCGGTAGGTTTAATTTTATCCGGTGTTCCTGTTTACTTTTATTTTTACATGAAAAATAAATAGAAATTTAAGTCGTTCTTGCTGCGGGGGTATTTAGTTTTGTTACCTTAAATATACTTGTTATCAATACTAAAACTCCAACCCACTGAAGCGGACCTAAAATATTACCGCGTAGAAAATATTCCAGAATCACTGCTGTTAATGGGAAAGCCAACTCCGCAATAGTTGATACAGACGCGGAAATGTTTTTCAACCCATAGTAGTAAAGCAGAATTGCAAGTCCCCCGGAAGTAAAAGCTATTAAAATAAAAACACCCAGTTGAGATAATGAGACCTCGGTAAATTTTGTAATATCTCCGTCAATAAGAACAATCATGAGCATTATTATTGTTGTCAACACAAAGCGCAGGTAAGTCCCGACTTCATAATTCACGTTGGTCAGTGCCTTTTTACTTAAAACTGTCGACATAGCAAAACTAACAGCCGCCAGCAAAGCGAAGAGCGCTGCAACCGCTGTTTTATCTCCTGGTTCAATAACGGGTAAACTTGTGCCAAATGTTATTAAATAAGCACCAACAATTGCAGCCGAAGCCCAAATAAAAAACTTCTTTGACAATTGTTCTCTGAGCAGAACTGCTGCGAAAATAATTGCAAATACAGGTTGAAGTTTTTGAATAAGTATAACTATCGAAAGATTCACAAAGTTTACATAGAAGAGAGCTTTGGTAATTGACATTGTGCCGATGGCGCCGCCGAGTAAAGCAACACCCAGGAAGGCAAGCCAGTCGGTTTTTTTAAGGTTGAAGATCGAATCTTTGAACTTGAAGAATAGCGGGGATAGCAGAATCGCAACAATTCCGCTTTCAATTAAAACAACTAAAGGCACTGGAAGACTATAGAGAAAAGGTCTTAAAACAATTCCGTCTACACCCCACAAAATAGCTGCCAATCTTACAAAATATGAAGAATATTTTTTCAATCTGAACTCACAACAAATGTTGAGTGTTTTAAAATTTGCATTTCAAAATATAATCAAATTTATTTTGCTGTATAAATTTTGAAATAATTTAGCTTGATTATTAAATTAGTATATTATATCCTAATATAAAAAAGAAAAGGAATTAAAAATGAAAATAGAACAAAGAGGATATATTCACCATGAGTATTTGGTCTCAACAGACTGGGTTGCCGACAACTTAAATAATGAAAAAGTCAGAATAGTGGAATCGAATGAGGATCCGCTGCTTTATCCTTCAAAGCATATTCCCGGTGCGGTGCAGATAGATTGGACAACAGATCTAAATGATCAAGTAAGAAGGGATTATCTGGATGAAAAAGCTTTTGAGGAGTTGATGAACAAAAACGGAATTACGAACGATACTACAGTTGTATTTTACGGTGATAAAAATAATTGGTGGGCATGCTACGCATTTTGGGTATTCCAGTTGTTCGGTCACACTAAGGCCAAAGTGATGGACGGAGGCAGGTTAAAATGGGAAAAAGAAGGAAGGGAAATGACAAAAGAAATTCAGAAATACAATACTGCCGATTACAAAACGAAAAAGAGGGATGATACAACAGACAGAGCATTCCGCACCGATGTACTTGAGCATGTCAGTAAAGGTCTTCCGCTGGTTGATGTTAGAAGTCCCGAAGAATATTCCGGCGAAAGACTGCATATGCCGGATTATCCTAACGAAGGCGCTTTACGCGGAGGACACATTCCTGGTGCAGCCAGTATCCCTTGGTCAAAAGCAATCAACCCGGAAGACGGTACATTTAAGTCGGCCGGTGAATTAAAGAAAATTTATGAAGAAGAAAATCTATTGACCGAT
>JAENZU010000074.1 GCA_016841125.1 Melioribacter sp.
TCACATCTGATACTGTTGTCTTTGCCGTACCATCCGTCCAGCTAATTGTTGCACCTTCAACTCCTGCGTTACCTGAAATAGTGGGTGTTGCTGCAGCTACTGTGTAGTCCTCATTTGTAAAATCTGAAAGAACATAGGTATAAGTTTTGGAAGTTGGAGTAAATGCAAAACCAAATAAACTTGGAGTAACGGTTCCTGACCAATTGTAAGAAACTGTAATTGAATAATTACCAAATCCATCGGAAGTTGTTGATTTTGGTGATCCATCCGTCCAAGATAAGGTTGCAGACGGTATTCCAACATTACCTGAAATTGTGAAAGTAATTGGTATGGCAGTATAGTCTTGGTTTGGCGCATCCGCTAGAACATTTGAATAAGCAATGTCAGCAGGAGCGAATGTATAACCAGCAAGTGTGGGAGTTACGGTTCCGGACCAATCATAAGATACAGTAATTGAATAATCCCCATTCACATCCGAAATAAAAGTGCTTTCGATTCCTTCTGTATTTTTAACGCTTTGAAAAGTGTCCTCGCCATCCATCACAGATTTTTTTTCTATATCCTTTGAACTATTGGTTTGTATCTTCGCAAGCGGGCCGGTATCTGTCCAGGTTAGGGTAACCCCTCCGGTACCAGTGTTGCCTGAAATTGTGAAAGTAATTGGAGTCGCAGTATAATTTGTTACCTGGTTAGCTGTAACACTTGAATATGATGTACTTGCCGGGCTAAATGTATAGCCTGTTAAAGTAGGTGTCACTGTTCCCGACCAGCCAATTGATACTGCAATGGAATAGTTTCCTGAACCATCAGAGATAGTAGTTTTAGCTATGCCTTCTGTCCAGCTAAGAGTAACCCCGGGCTCTCCGACATTGCCTGAGATAGTATATTCTATAATCGGCCCTTCAAATTCATACGCACCGATATCCGGATTTGTACCATCTCTCAATGTTCCTAAAATATCATCGGTGATACCTGAGATTGGTGTGCCGTGATTATTTAATATTGCAGAATTTGGATTAGCAGCATCCGGCATTAAGTTTGTTGGAGAAGTAAATCCAGGATCTGCTGAATAGGAATGTGCATCTTGACCGGTAGCTGTTCTCCCGTCGGTTAGTGTCAATTTATCACTGCCGCTATATCCAACCTAACCTCCGGTTCCGTTTGCAAAAATATCGTTATAGTCAGATGTAACCGTGCTCGCGGTATAAATACCGTAATGTTTGCCTGTACCGGTACTATTGGATCTTGCCATAAATATCGCGTTGTTCTTTATTATGGGTGCCGGCATTGCGGCGGTAGAAAGAACATAAATACCATAACTACCATATGAATCAGTAACAGCCGAACCTCCAACATAAATCGAGTTATAACTTATATTGGTGGTGCCATAACCATAAACACTGATAGCTTTATAGGCGTTAGCTTCGTGCAGTGTTGTCTCATCCAAAGCAACTACGTTATTATAGACGTTTAAAACACTCCCTCCTGACGGGTTGCTATAAATTCCTGTTGCCGCGTAGAAGGTTGAGTTAGTTGAGCTAAATAAGATGTCGTGGATATAATTATTAAAAACATTTGTTGTGCCAATATTCCCATAAACATAAATGCCATTAAAATACCGGTTAGACGAAACCGCCGCCGTATTGTATATTTCATTGTTGGATACAACAGTATTTACAGCAGTATTATTATTTATCCAAATGGCATATTGATAGATATCAATCAATTTATTATTGTCGATAACAGTACCGTCTGCCCTGGAACTTGTACCCGTAAACATAATCCCGGCATAGATTCCCCTGGTTGGAGAACTACTTGTGGTTATGGTATTGTTACTTATGGTATTGTTACTGTTGACTGCCGCACTAGAATTATAAATTGATATTACATAATAAGAAGAAGAAGTGTAGCCATATGCCGACAAGTAGGTATTTGTAATTGTATTATCCGAAGCTCCGTTTTGAAGGACCAGTATTCCACCGGAACTAGCCGGTTTAAGAATTGACAAAGAATTTGTCCCGTCATTTAATCCATCTATTGTAACTCCAGTTGTGCCGTTTAATTTGAGGGCATTGGTTGTTGTTATAGTTCTGGCGCCACCGTTAGGTTTTATTGTAACGGTATATGGACCACCGGCATCTTCAGCCCAGGCACTCAATGAGATTGTTCCTGTTTCGCCAGGCAAATCTGAAATAATATTTACCGTAACATCGCCAAGTACAGTACCCGCACTTATTTGTTCAAATAAACCACCGGCATTGGAAAGTGATTCATAATCACCTCCTGTACCAACAGTCACAACTCCTGAAAAATTCGAAGGAATAAAATAGGATGAAGGGCTGGTCGGGTATGTAGTAATTGTATTTACATCTGTAGCAACTGCGCCCGTAGGGTTCGATGAAATATTAAAATTATTATCTTGTGCTATAACAAAATATTGGATGACGTCTCCGGCTACAACACCGCCTAAAAGTGAATGATCAACAGTAAAATCCCATACGGTATTGGTTTGTGTTCCACTGGAAACATATTGTCCGGGAGTTGATACATACGTTGCATCCGTACTCTTTTTATAATAAATGCGCGGAATATAACTTCCGCTGGTTGGAATCCCCTTACCATTGTATCCATCGCCAATGGTTTTCGTTAACGTTCTGTTGCCTGTACCAGCTATGTTGGCTATGGTTTCATTGGAAATTGTTGGTGGAGTATTATCCGGTGTAAAGTAAATGTCAAATGGTCCGGTAATAGACCGAGTATTTGCATCATTTGCTGTTCCAAAGGCACAAGTAGCTGTTGTCGCTCCTGTCATCGTTACGCTTGCAAAGTCTGTGGCGGAGTTACCAATCCCGATGGAGTATCCTCCAGCATTGGTTCCAATACTTTGAAATGCAGGCCATGAAGCCGTTGACCCGTAGTAGAAACTTATGCCGCCGCTGGCGGTCAACCTTACCTGGAATTCTGCATTAGCAGCACCTGCACTTTTAGGCGCGGTTAACCTAAAATTTATGTACATGGTGCCATAGTAGTATGCATATTTCACATATCCGTTGGTTCCGGTTGCCAGGTCATCCCAGTAGGGTGCAATTTTAATTCCTGGGATGCTTGCAGCCATTGAGTTCGAAGTTTCATTTCCTGTCAAAGCTGTACCCCCAAGGGTTATCAGTCCATTACTGGTAACCGACCATTGTGTATAGTCCTGGCCTAAATAGTTGAATGTGAATGGTAAGTTTCTAAGCCCGGAAGTGGCATTATCCTGATTTGCGCCAATAACTGTGGTATAGGATAGACCCAAATCGCCGCCATAAGTTCCCGTACCGGTAGTAAACGTGTAAGTAGAACTTACGGTCTTTTGTGCATAAGCACTACCTGTAAAAAATAAAATTAAGGAAAAGAAAAATATAATTTTACTCACCTTTCTACCCATTAATTTATGTTGACTTAGGAAAAGTAATTTTTGCATCATGATCACCTCACTTAATTAATATTAATTTTTAGAAAATCGGAGCCAAATCTATTTCCACTGATTTGCATTGTTTCAAAAAATTGTGATTCACTACCACAAATAAATGATTCATTGTTCCGAATTGAATAATTGTTGTATATGTAAAAGTCGTTTTTTCTGATAGTTAAGTTTTTGATAAATTCATTGTTTAATGAAGCGATTGAGGGATTATTTCTATTATTGGCGAATGGGATGTCCTTCATTTTTTGACAAATATTTTTAATAAATCTTGGCAGTTTATTTTCACATATAAATATTCTTCCCAATTCCAACAATTTATGTGAGTGAACTACATATCCATAATTAGTTTTCAGTAAATTTGTTTGCAGCAGCATAGATTGAAAATAGATTGTAAATTTTTTCATAAGTCAGAGAGCGAGAATTTTTTGTTTTTAAGTGTATTAATAAATATTGCTCTTTGGTGTATATCCTTTGCTTTATCAAAAAAGTATTCTGCACCTGCTTTGTAGCAAACTTCTTTAAATTGTTCAGTAGGGTAGTTGCTCCACATCAGGGCAATCAAATTTTTATTTTGAGTTTTCATTTTCTCAAGTAATGTTATTCCACTTCCGTCGGGGAGGTAAATATCGAGTAAAACCACATCGGGCTTAAAACTTTCAAATAACGCGAGAGCCTCTTTACAATTACTTGCCTGGCAAGGGACAATCGTTTTATCCAGGTTTATACCCTTGACAAATCTTTCAATCAGCATTGCAGAATCATCTACTATTAGTATTTTCAAAAAGTTCTCATCAAAAGACATCAAGGGCTAATTATTATCAAAAACAAATTATTGGAGCTTGCGGTATTAAATTAAGTAGAGTGGGTATTAGTGTCTATTGGAGTATTTCTAAAAATGGAGTAGGAAATTTAGGAAATGGTTTATAGGAGTTTGTCCTATGCGGGCTGTTTGAAAAAGTTTATAGAATTAAATTTTTTCTAAAATTCATTGATGGTTTATACTATATCAACGAGATTATTTTTAAAGGCATAATGTGTTATTTCGGAATTGTTTTTCAAGTTCATTTTCTGCAGTATATTTGCCCGGTAAACGCTTATGGTTTTTACACTTAAGGATAGATCTTCCGCTATCCCCGAAACACTTTTTCCCGAGGCAATAGAAATAAAAACCTGGTATTCTCTGTCGGATAAAGTCTTATGATTCTGTTTTGCCGATGAAATTTGAACTTCATCTGTCAGCAGTTCTGCGATACTAGGTGTTATGTAGTGTTCGCCGTGTAAAGCTCTATTAATTGCAGTTATTAATTCTTTTGTGGAGGTGTCTTTATGAAGATAAGCAGAAGCCCCTACTTTCAAAACCCTAACGGCAAATTGATCTTCGGGATACATACTTAGAATAATTACCGGGGTAGGGGGGTCAAATTCTTTTATTTCCTTCAAAACTTCCAAACCGCTTCTGCCGGGCATGTTTATATCCAAAATGATCAGATTCCAGTTTTCCCCCCGTGCAAGTTCTAAAGCTGCAGCGGCATTTTCGGCTTCTTTTATTTTTGAATTGGGGTAGTGTTCATTTAGTGAGTTTATAATTCCTTCTCTAACAATTCGATGATCATCTGCAATCAGAATTTTTAACATCCCTAATCCCTTAACCTAGTTATCTTTGCCAATTTAACTAATTAGGTAAATTTAACAAAAAAAATGAATATTATTTTGTACAAATATAGACTTCTGAAATATTTAATGTTTCATAAGGTTGTCTCAAAAGGGAAGCAAACCGTTAAAACGGTTTAAAAAGTGCTGTTTTTGGCTTGTATTCCCCACGTTTAAAAACGTGGGTTAATGCCAAAACAAGCTTCTGAGACTGCCTCATCCAATAATTTTCCACTAGATTCCCAGAGGAGTTTATCCCGATGCAAATCGGGATGGGAATGACAATGAAAAATAACAACTATCCAAACGTTTCAAATAATTATTAGCTTATTTTTCTAAAGTATTATCATTAATAGTTAATGTTATTATGGTCCCTGTCCCTAATTTACTTGAAATATCAACTTCACCGTTAATTGATAAAGCCCGTTCAGATATTCCAATTAAACCATGTGAACCGGTGTTATGTTTTTCATCAGGATCAAAACCAATACCATTATCCTTTATTACGAAGATTATTTTTGAATCTTCTTTTTTAATTTTTATTGAAACCAATGTTGCCTTTGAATGCCTGGCAATGTTAGTGAATATTTCCTGAAATATTCTAAATACAACAGTAGTTTCTTCTTTGTTTAATTCTATGCTGCATTGATTAAAATCATATTCACACTTAATTTTTGTCCTCATTTGAAACTGCTGACTTAGCCAATCGAGTGCGGGAATAATCCCTAAATGGTCTAGCACGCCGGGTCGCAACTCTGTAGCAATTTTTCTAACGGAATCAATAAGAGAATCAACTAATCCAACTAACGGAATTATTTCATGCTGCGGTGAATCGGATGGCTGCTTAAGATCATCCTGTAATTCAATCAGGTCAAATTTTAATATTGTAAGCAAATGCCCAAGTTCATCATGAATTTCACGAGAAATATGTATCCTTTCTTCCTCGCGCGCTCTTTCGAGGTGCTGATTTAAAGAACGGAGCTGCATCTCGGAATTTCTAATCAACTCTTCAGCTCTTCTTTTATCGGTAATATCGCTGCAGGTGCCAACCCATTCCCGCACGCTTCCATCACTATTTCTTACAGGTACTCCGCTTAAATTAAATAGCCTGTATTCTTTATTTTCACCACGGACCCTAAATTCAGTTTTGAAAGTTGAAATAAGTTCGGTAGCATTCATCCAAACTTTGATAATTTTTTTTCTATCTTCAGGGTGAACTGCATCAAGCCATCCGAATAATTTAATTTCTTCCCGGCTTTGCCCGGTATACTTCCTCCATAACGGCTGATCATTTACAATTTCACCGCAGACGTTTGTTGTCCATACTATTTGCGAAGTTGCAGCAGCTAATGATCGGTATCTTTGTTCACTTATTCTTAATCGTTCTTCCTTTTCTTTTTGCACAAGCGCCACAGAATATAACCGGATTAGACGTTCTATTATTTCGATATCGCTTGCTTCATAATTTTGTGATGAATTGATCAGTACTATTTGTCCCACTAAATTTTTTTCAACTATTGCCGGAACAGATAGAAAATTATTTATGGATAGATTAATATTATTTAATTTTTCAGAATTTGGTGAATTATCAAAAAATGATTTTAATTCATTAAGTGATCGTCCCCAAATTCCTTTATAATTGCCTTTTGAGTCGGGAGAAGATGTTAATACTCTGTTTTTTCTAACTGTGTAAAAATATTTTTTCAAGTTAGGTGTTATTGATTTAATAACATTGTTTCCGTTTTGCTTGTCTATAATTGAAACATATCCCTCTTTACTTTTAGTTAGAAAAGAAGCGTAATGAAGTGTTAGGTCGGTTATGTCTTTAATTGAAGTGGCTTGAACGATTAAAGCGCTTGAAAGTTCATTTATCGCAATGTTAATATTTAATTCTCTATTTAATTTATCTTCCGCAATTTTTTGGTCGTTGATATCATTAACAACACCAATCAAGTATCTGGATTCACCTGCCTGGTCGCGAATAACAGATACAGCTAAATCAACCCACACAGTTGATTTGTTTTTTTTAATGTATTTTTTCTTTAATCGATATTTATTACGATCACCTGTTTGGATTTCCGTAAAATATTTCAACTCTGTCTGCAGAAAATCGGTGTGCGTGATGTTGCTGAAATGCAAGGTCTCAAGTTCTGCTTGTGTATATCCAATAAGATCTTGAAATGATTTATTAGTGGCTAATAAATTACCTTCTTTATCTCCGAAAGCGATACCGGAATGGCTGTTCTCGAATATTACTCTAAATCTTTCTTCATTCTCGATGAGAGTTTTTTGAGCAAACTTAAAATCGGAGATATCCGCACACGAACCGATATAACCGATAAACTTGCCGTCAGCCGAATAGCGGGGAAGTCCGCGGTCAATAACACATCTATACTTTCCATCTCGACGGCGCAGCCTGTACTCCATTTCGAACGGCAGCCGTTTGTCGAAATGTTCAGTGTAGGTTTTAATACAAAAATCTAGATCATCAGGGTGAACTCCTTCAGCCCAGCCATTTCCAATTTCCTCATCTAAAGTTCTGCCTGTAAAATCAAGCCAGCTTTGATTGAAATAATTAAATAATTTGTCTTCGCTTGAGGTCCAAACCAGCACAGGTATTGTATTTACAAAAGCTCTAAACTTCTCCTCTGTTTGAGGATTATTAAAATCCAATCCGGATTCCGGAAAATTTGAAATAAACCCGAATATTTTATCATAGGCTTTTTTTAGAAAATCTTCAGTTGTTTCATCCACCACATATCCAGTGCCGTTCGCCCTATTCGCAATATCAAATGTTGAATTTAAATTCAAAGATATATTAGTTTTTTTTTGATCCTTGGTTTTCATATTGATTCACCACTCAATAAATGAGGTGATTCGGAAAAATTCAATATCCGACCAAAATTATAATTACTTATTAGCACCGGCGCACACAATTCAATATTCCCCTGTTTTTAGCCAAAAAATTATTCGAAGAAAATTAAGTAATAAATTTAATTGAAACTTAAATTAAAAAAAGTTTATAATCTAAAATAATTTAGATACTTCTGAAATATTTTATTCTTCATTCTCTTGTAAAAAGCATCCATTAATTACATAACAGAACAATTCAATGATCTAAGGATCTTCTACAATTAAAAATAAAATTTTTCAAAACTGAAGGCATCTTGAATGAACCATATTTTAATTTATTGGTCACTGCAAATTATTTTATATAGAAAAATATCATTTATAAATTATTCGAAAATATTCATTTTTCAGAATTAGAACTAATTTTAATTGAAAATTGGAGATGATAAATTCAACGAAGTTTTCTTTTCGCTTAAATCAGGTTTGTGCAGTGAGTTTGATTAAATTGTAATTTTAAAATTTATCCTTATTACAAATTGAAAAAAATAAACCCAGATTTGTCATTAGAAACTTTAGCCCTTTTGCAATGAATTACTTTGCGCCCATTGCGAGAAAAGCTTTCACGCAAAGCACGCAGCGCATAACGCAGAGTTAGCTAAGAATAAAATCCGATGGCTATTCCTGATTGACATTCCCGACGAAACCAAGAAAAATATTTACAGCAAAATTTTGTAAGAGATTCTTATGGGAGTACTGGTAATAGATGATCATTTTTTGCAAATCTAACTTATAGTATTAAAAAAACTTAAATAATGTTTTCTCTTATAAGGGTCATTAAAAATACTCGTTAATGACAAATCCGGTATAAAAGTATAACAGCCCAGTGTCTAATAGTCAAAGTCGACTTATTTTGAAAAATCTTTACAGGCTAAAAAGTACATAAATCAAAGCCTCATCATTTGGGAAAGGAGACTCACTTGTTTTATGCAATACTATCGATGAAACTAAGAATATTATATTTTTTGTGTCTAATTTGTTTTTGAAAAATTACGTCGACATTGATTACATATTTTCGTTGTTAAAAAATATTTACATCCTTTGTTTAAATCAATAAAGTCTGTTCTTTTATGGCAGCCTTATTTTTATTTAACTTAAAAAATAATATCAAACGTTGACATTCCAATAAAAAACAATTAACATGAAAAGATTTTTTTTCACAAATTAATGGGATGCCTCATGAACAAAAACAAACTATTCTTTGTAGTATTTCTACTCTCACTAGTATTATTAAACGCACAGACTGCGATTGAAGCAAATGTAACAACAAATGCAAAACCAATTGTGGACAAAGCACAGCATGATTTATATTTGCAGAATTTTATTCCTAACTCTACTCCAACACATTCTATCCTTAATACCGAAGTCAATATTTTTGATGAACACTTTGACGGTGACAATAGCATTACTGGTTTAGAAGCAAGGGGATGGACAGTAATTGATCAGGACGGCGGCGGTACTACTGCAGCATGGTATCAAGGTACAACTGCAGTATTTAATGCATTTGCAGGACCGGATACCGGTTATGTTGCTGCAAATTATAACGGCGGAAATGCCAGCGGTGTTATTGACCAATGGTTAATTTCTCCCGAAGTTACCGTAACTGCAGGTGATCTTTTAGCATTTTACTTCCAATCACCCGTTGGTTCTTGGGACGATTCAATTAATGTATATGTATCTCCTACAGGCGGTGCAACTATTGCCGATTTTACATATGAATGGGGACGCTATGTAGTTAATCAAGGCTCATGGGCTCTCTGGTCTGAAGCATTTCCTGCCTCGGGAACAGTTAGATTTGCTATACGTTATTACATAACAGATAACGTTGCAAATTCAAATTTCCTCGGGATTGATGAACTCGCAGTCTATACACCAAGTACAGATTTGCTTCCGCCAAGTGATTTGACGGCAAGTACTGGTCTTATTGGAATGATTGATTTGAACTGGAGTGCTCCAGCTCCTTCATCCAACACATTAGAAAAATATTACGTGTATCGTGAATCGGTTTTAATTGATAGTACCACCGATGCGACTTACACTGATAATACGGTTACTCCATCCACCGATTATTCTTATCAAGTTAGCGCAAAATATACCGAAGGTGTATCAGATCTATCAGCATCAGCTACTGGTTCGGCTTTAGATCCGGCATCCATATTAGGTATTTGGGATCTTGAAACTCCTCCCACTGATTTGACAATAGTAGATGTTAATAATGACGGTGTAACTTGGGAAGTTTATGCAGGTTATGCACAATCCGGTACACATTCATTAAGTATTTCTTATAGCAGTACCACTCCAAAAGACGATCACGCTATGTTTGGACCTTTTAACTTGGAAGCAGGAACTGTTTATAGTTTTGAATTCAGCTATAGAATTGCTTCTTCAACATGGCCGGAAGATTTTAGTGTGCATGTATATGATTCAAATAGTAATCCTATTCAGTTAATATCCGATCATCCGGGTAATGCAAATGTTGATTATATGGATAACAGCGATGAATTTTCAGTAGCAGCAACCGGATCGTATTATGTTGGGTTTTATGCATACTCGGCAGCAGATCAATGGAGACTTGCTATAGACGATATCATGTTAAGTGTCGCTTCAGTTATTCCTGTAGAACTATCAAGTTTTACATATAATGTTAGTGAAGGTAATGTTGTATTAAACTGGACTACCGCAACCGAAACAAACAACTCTCATTTTAATGTTGAAAGAAGTGCCGATAATGTAAACTTTACAACATTGGCAAGAGTTGAAGGAAACGGAACAACTACTGAAAAATCAACGTATTCATATGTAGATAAAGTAGATGCAGGAACTTATTATTATAGACTGCAGCAAGTTGATTTTGACGGCTCATACAGTTATTCGGAAGCAGTTGAAGTTGATCTCGGAGTTCCGACCGAATTTGATCTGGCACAGAACTTCCCGAATCCTTTTAACCCTGCAACTACAATTAATTTTGCATTGCCGA
>JAENZU010000075.1 GCA_016841125.1 Melioribacter sp.
TTTTTAAAAGTGAAACAGACTATTTACCTGCCCAAATAACAAACACGCAAAACCCTAAGGTCCTCGTAGCTGACAGCTCCATTGAGTTCCTCAAAAGTTTCTTTCAAAGTTAATGTGCCGTGTTTAGTGAAGGAATCAAAAACCTTTTTCTGTTCGGCTTTTGATACGGTTACAAACTCTAACAATTGTGAAGTGTCAAGCGCTTCATCGTTTTCAATGTAAGTCTGCAAATGATTAATTAGTGTTGGAAATTTTATCCCGAATTCCCTCAGCAAGCTTTCAACAGAAGTACCTGAACGATAAGCATCCCCAATAATTTTGTAACGTCTGCTTTTATTAATTGTTTTTTTATGAATTTTATTTGATTGAGCGAAATTTTGTTTCACCTCATTTGCTGCATAATAATCCTGTAGAACTTTCAAAAATATATTGCCGTATTTTTTTAATTTTGCTTGACCTATTCCATGAATGTTTTGTAATTCAAGTAGCGAATTCGGATATTTGGCCGACATGTCAATCAAAGTTTTATCGGGGAAAATTACGTAAGGCGGAACGTTGCTTTTGTCTGCTAACTCTTTTCGTTTGCTTCTCAAAACTTCGAACAGAGATTTATTGTAGTCAAGTTTGGCTGCCGGCTTGGACTTAAATGCAGCCTCTTCAACTTCAATCGTTCCTTTTACTTTTCGGGTTCCCTTTAAAACCTCGTATCCTAAATCTGTTATTTTAAGACTGCCGAATTCAATATCTTTTGTGATTAAATTATTCTGAATGAACTGCTTTAACAAATTAAGCCACACTTCTTTTGAATGATCTTGACCGATACCGTAAGTGGAAATCTTGTCGTGACCTTTACTAAACACCTTAGCCGATTTCGAACCGCGTAATACATCAACAATATGCATTGCGCCGTAAAACTCTTCGGTACGTTTTATGCACGATAAAAATTTCTGCGCTTCCTCCGTTGTATCTATTAAATCTTTTTCAGGACTCTCACAGTTATCGCACATACCGCAATTATCAATCGAATAATTTTCGCCGAAGTAACCGAGCAATGGTACGCGTCTGCAAAAGTTCGACTCGGCAAAACGAATTAAAGACTCCAAATGCATTTTGGCAATGCGCTGCTCTTTTTCATCTTTTTGATCGATGAAATAATTTATCTTTCTAATATCACCGTAACCGAATAGAAGCAGACAGTGGGCGGTTAATCCGTCTCTTCCGGCTCTACCGATTTCCTGATAGTAGGACTCAATATTTTTCGGCAGATCGTAGTGAACAACAAATCTAACATTGGGTTTGTTTATTCCCATTCCGAATGCAATTGTTGCAACAATAATTTGAACATCATCCTTAATAAACAACTCCTGACTTTTCGCACGGTCGGCATCCGAAAGTCCCGCGTGATAAGGGCGAACGGAATATTTGCGGGCATGCAATTCCTCGTAAAGCTCATCAACCTGCCTGCGCGAAAAGCAATAAATAATTCCCGATTGATCTTTGTGCTCTTCCAGAAAATTTATTGTCTGTGAAAAAGGATCGCGCTTTTCTGCAATTTGGATATGAAGATTTTTTCTATCGAAACTGGCAACAAATTTTTTCGGCGTTCTCAATTCCAGATTTTTAACAATGTCATCCTGAACATGCGGAGTTGCTGTTGCCGTAAAACCCAGCAGCACGACTCCGTTAAATCGACTTCTAATTTTTGAAATGTCGCGGTACTCCGGTCGGAAATCATGCCCCCACTCGGAAATGCAATGTGCTTCATCAACGGTTATGCAGTCAACTTTAACTTTTGAAAGCATGGTAATTGTTCTTTCCATCATTAGAGTTTCGGGCGCAACGTAAAGCAGTTTAACTTTTTTGTTTAAAATTTTCGCCGTGTTAATTTGGTAATCCTCCGGCGATAAAGTTGAGTTGAGCATTACCGCAGAAACACCCAACTCATTCAACTGTTCAACTTGATCTTTCATTAAAGAAATTAAAGGCGAAACAACAACGGTTAACCCTTCAAAAATTAAAGCCGGTATTTGATAGCAAAGCGATTTACCCCCGCCGGTAGGCATAATAACGAGTGTGTCTTTTTTATCTAAAATGTGTTCAATAATTTCCTTTTGCAGCGGACGGAAATTTTCATATCCGAAAACATTTTTAAGTATAGTGTTCGCTTTTGTGATCATTTATAATCGTTTTTTTTGAGGGTAAAAGTTAATAAAAATTTTGGAGGGTATTTGTGATTTTTAACTTAGTTTGTTAGTGCTGTGTAACTTAATAATAAATGAATGCTTTTCAACATGTCAAAATCATCAACGTGTTTTTATAATGAGTCGATAAATAATTAGAAATTCGACATATTAAAATTGAAATTATTCAAATCTATTTTTTCAATTAAAATCCAGATATGAAAAGAGCATACTATTCTGACTCAATAAGCAGTTTTCAATCCACTTCATCCGAAAGAATTTTGGGCACACTAGCTCAGAACAACGAATTTTCTTTAGAACAAACGCAGCGTGATTCATGGTTTAGTGAAATTAATATTTTAAAGAAAACATTGAACAACTATGATGGTGCAATATATTTGGAATATTCTATTCCAAGAATGGGGCAAAGGATAGATGCCGTTGTAATTATTAAATCGATAATATTTGTACTGGAATTTAAGGTGGGCGAAAAAAAATTTAATTCTTATGCTCTCGATCAAGTAATGGATTATGCATTGGATTTAAAAAATTTTCATGAATCCAGCCATAACAAAACTATTGCACCAATTTTAATTGCAACAGAGGCAAAAGATCATTTTGAATTATTAGAATTTGCTCAATACAATGACAAGCTATTAAAACCAATCAAGAGTGATACAAAATTACTAAGGGAGATAATAGAAAAAGTTTTACAGTTTTGTGATGGAGTTTCAATAAACCATCAAGATTGGGAGAACGGACGCTACAGTCCAACACCAACTATAATTGAAGCTGCGATGGTTTTGTATAATAATCATTCCGTAAAAGACATTTCTAGAAATGATGCAAGCGAGAAGAATCTTAGTAGAACATCGGAATCAATCTCTCAACTCATTAAATATTCAAGAGAACAATCGAAAAAATCGCTTTGTTTTGTGACCGGAGTTCCTGGAGCTGGTAAAACATTAGTTGGGCTAAACGTTGCTACAAAACATATTGATAAATCGAGTGAACTTCATAGCGTTTTCCTTTCGGGAAATGGACCTCTTGTAGCAATTTTGCGTGAAGCATTGGTAAGAGATAAGGTTGAACAGAATAAAAAGCGTGGCGTGAAGATTAAAAAATATGAGGCGAGAAGTGAGATAAAATTGTTTATTCAAAATGTACATAATTTTCGTGACGAATGTTTAATAGATGAGAGCCAAGCACCAGTTGAGCACGTAGCTCTGTTTGATGAAGCACAAAGAGCTTGGAATTTAGCACAGACATCTTCCTTTATGAAAAGGAAAAAGAATAAGAGTAATTTCAATAAGTCGGAACCTGAATTTCTTATCTCTTGCTTGGATCGACATGAAGATTGGGCTGTCATTGTTTGTTTAGTTGGTGGTGGGCAAGAAATTCATACCGGAGAAGCCGGAATCGGTGAGTGGCTTGAATCTCTAAAAAAGTCCTTCACAAATTGGGAAGTATATATTTCTTCGCGACTTACAGATAGTGAATACAGCGCAGATAAATCACTAAAAAAATTGGATCAACACCTAAATATTAAATATTCTGATGATTTACATTTAGCAGTATCAATGCGATCGTTTCGTGCTGAAAAAGTCTCATTATTGATTAAGCTAATTTTGGACTTAAATATTGTGGAGGCAAAACAAACCCAAAATGAAATAAATCTCAAGTACCCAATTGTAATCACACGTGACTTAACTAAAGCAAAGGATTGGTTGAGAGAAAGAGCAAGGGGATCCGAACGATATGGTTTGGTTGTCTCTTCGCAAGCTGAAAGATTGAAACCTCAAGGAATATTTGTTAAGTCGCCCATCAATCCAATTCACTATTTTTTAAATGGAAAAGATGATGTTCGATCTTCGTACTATCTTGAAGACGTTGCAACTGAATTCCATATTCAGGGCCTGGAACTAGATTGGGTTTGCGTAACTTGGGATGCAGATTTAAGATATGTGAATAATAAATGGCAGTTTTGGTCATTCAAAGGAGATCGTTGGACAAACATTAGAAAACATGATCGCCAGGTTTATTTGAAAAATGCTTATAGGGTTCTACTAACTCGAGCAAGGCAGGGCATGGTAATCGTTGTTCCCAATGGGGACCACAAAGATCTAACACGTCCGCCTGAATATTATGATAATACTTTTGAACTATTAAAAGAAGTTGGCTTCAAAATTTTAGAGTGAATGATTTTGTTATTAAACAAAATCAAATTCTTAGCCCTTTCCCAAATATCACTCCCCGCTTTTCAAAAACCGTTCAAACTGATTTCGCGTGCTTATTACTTCGTAGTGTCCAAATTTAGAAGCAATAAATATAATTCTGTTTTCATTTAAGCGGCTGTCTGAAAAATCATCACCATCAATAAAAGTAAAGGGAATTTCCCACGCGGTCAGGCACTGCATCAAATTTTCGGATTCGTATTTCGTGCCGGCGTTGGGAGTGTAAATGTTAATGAATCTTCCATCGTAATGATCTAGCCAGTAGGAGTATTTTTCAACATCGGCATATAACGCATCGAACAATATCACCTCATTTATTTTATCGGTCAAACCGCCGTGCAGTAAAATGTAAGCGATCACGCGGTAAGCTCCGCTGTGTCCGGCAAGACTAATATTATCAAACTCGAAATCGGATTCATAAACAGCTTCCAGCTTGCTCATAATTTCATCAACCAGCAATTTGAAAACGCCTTTCTCTTCGAGCTTCCCGCCGAAACTGTCGGCAGAGTTTTTGGGTCCTTCCGTTAATACAAGTATTGCTTTCCGTCCGCTCGAATAAAATTGCTCTATCAGATTAAATTGCGTGAGTGATGAATCAACATTGTTGTGCCACCCGTGAAAGTAGAAGACAATATCAAAACTTTCCGCCTGACCTAAATAATCGGGGACAAATACCAGCGTTGTTGAATCGTTGTAGTGTTCAGCTTTGGAATAATGCTCACCGTTATAGACATGTCCGCTGTCTCTTCCGGAATCGGGAAACATGGTGTTGGCAAATTCAAATCTGTGGAGTGTGCCGTATTTGCCGAAATCACCGGATTGCGCAGATAAATTCATTAGTAATAGAATTGATAAGAGTAAAATTTTTTTCATGTTTAACCTTTTAAAAATTTTCTAAATCAACTTTGTGCGGGGGACGAAAATATTCGTCCCCTACATTTATTAAATTTCTATCCGTGTCAATCAGTTTTATCCGCGTCATCTGCGGTCTATTTCTATTTCTTCTTCTTTCGTTTTCCGTCTCACCGTTTCCCCGTAATTATTTCAACAGTATCATTTTGATCGACGACGAATTTCTTCCGTCATTCAAAGTGCAGAAATAAACACCGCTGGTTAAACCGCTGCCGTCAAATTCTACTTCGTGTGTACCTGCGGGCATTGGTTCATTGAGCATCGTGGCGACTTGGTTACCTAGTATGTCATAGACTACTAGCTTCACTTGTAAAGACGGGGCATGCCCCGTCTCTACGGATGGAACGACAAATTTTATTTTAGTAATAGGATTAAACGGGTTCGGGTAGTTTTGATATAGCTCAAAAGATTCGGGCAGTTGGTCTATCGCGGCAACAGCAGACGGCTGTGTAAGTTCAAATGTAACTGCAAATTTTCCGTCGGTTCCGGCTGGTAAATTGATAGTTCGGGAAGCGGCTGCAAAATCAGAATATGCAGTTTCATCCTTCAATACCGATTTTATTTTTATCCTATCGTCGCCAATGGCTATCGGTGTAAGTTTGAGAGTGCGGTCATAATTGTAGCTGTCAAATTTATAGTAAAGCGTAACCGGCTTTTGCTGCAGAAATAAATTCCCGTATAAATAAACGTAGTATCCGGTTTCTATTGAATGGTAGCCGGCTTTGAATCCGTTCCCTTTATGCTCGCCCCAGGTTTCATCGCCGTAGCGGGTTCTGTTCTCGTAGATTTCGCCGTAAACGTGATCGACAAAATAATTCATGAAGAAATCGAGTGATTCATCCGCAACTTTGAGATATTCATCTTTCCCTGTGATGTCGTACATTTCAAGTCCGGCAACAATTGCCTGCTCCATCTGCCACCATGCTTTAGCGGTATCGGGATTTCCCCACATCTGCATTTGTCCGGTAACTCTATTGTAATCTTTATAAGGTCCGCCGAACTGATGATCGTAACCTTTATCCAAAACATCCTGCATTAAAATTTCTGCGGCGGATACAAATGCGGTATCGGGTAATACCTGATGAATTCTGCCGAGGCACCATGCGGTTTTGAGTACGTGCCCCATAATCGTAAGCGTGTTTGAATTATCAACATTCCATTGTCTGTCGTAAAGTTCAACAAACCCGATTGCCTGGTTCTGCATGCTGGGCACTAAGTGGTCTAGGATATTTTCAGTAAGCTTCGTCAGTCTATGAGCGTAAGTGCTGTCTTCGTTTGCCAGGTACAAATAAAGTGCGTGAGTTGTAATTGCATCAACTGTTGCGTTAAAACTTTTTCCGAACTTACCTACCCAGTTGTGACTTACATTATCGAAGTAGCCGAAGTCCTGCGGGTCGGAATCCCATAATTCAGTTTCATTTTTATTATAACCCTTCATAAACCAATTCCAGTCGAGGGTATCACCTGATGCTTCAAAATAAGCGGCGGGACCGAGAAGCGCATAGTGCTGCAGAAATGCAGTTTTGTTCGATGTGATATTTGACGGTGAACCGGTTTCGCTGATGTTGTTGTACCAGCCTCCGCTAGTGTTGTCCCATGCGTGATCGTACATAAATTCAAGACCTTTTCTTGCCATCTCAAGATAATCTTCATTGCCGGTAAGCATGAATGCCCGCGCGTATCCGTAAGAATTTCTAGATTGGCTTATCATATCTTTATTTCTTCCCCAGCTTGAAATAACATTTCCGGTTTTACTGACATTAGTAAAAAATCCGCCGTAAGTTTCATCGTATGCGGACATCCAAAATTGCGCGCAGCTATCCACATAATTAATAATTATTTCAGGATTTTGAAGATAGGGAGATTGAACTGTGTACTGGGCTTGGATTGATCCGAGACTAATTAAAACTAAAATTGTAAATAATTTTTTCATGATTTTTTACTCATTAAAATTTTGATCGTATTGAACATTTAAGATATTGATTTTTGCGTATTCGAAAGATGTATTCTCAAAGCTCCACTCAATTGTTATTTGAGTAGGCACTCTGAAATTACCAAAAGTTTTGTAGTTGGAATAATAACTTGTATTTACTGCGCTTCGGTAACCCGACCTGGTATAATATGCTCTGTCTTCAGTAACAAACTTTTCTATTTCGCCATTTGGGTTAAAATTTACTTCGGCTGAAACGGAATTGCCGGAATATCTCAATTGCAATAATGCGGCGGTGCTGTCAATGGCGGTCCACTTCAAACTATCGCCGGGTAGAAGAGCAGTAGGAAACAAAACCGCTTCGGACAACCATCTGTAAAGCAAAGATTTATCTATCGCAGGATTCTTTTGATCGGAAATTGTGATTCCGCCGAGCAGTTTGATCTGAACATTGCCTTTACCGTCAATGTAAGAATCGATAGCCCTTGAACTTAAAAAACTGCCTATCTTAAATTCTGCATCCCAAATAAAACCGGGAATATTAATTGAATAAAACTGTTCGGCTTCGAACTCACGGAAATCAGATTTCTGATCTGTTTTATAAAAAGCCCTCTGTTTTACTTTTGCGTTAATCGGAAAAAGATCATCATTTAAAATTGAATACTTAAAATATTTTTTTACCGGAATTGGCAAATCTGTAATTAGACTGCTGTCAATTTCTGTAAACTTTTCGGATTGCGAGATTTCGTAAAGATCTTCTTTTTGAGTTTCGATGTAGTTTGATGTAAAAAAAACTCCAAACGAAAAAAAAATTGCAAATAGTGCAAAGGTTATCAATATTACGGTTATCAGTACCTTTTTCATTACAAATTTCTATTTATAAATAGATTCTGTAAAGCTAAGGAATAACTTTATTATTTACGATGCACTTATTAGTAATTTCTTAACACAAAAATTAATAATTTTTACTCAAAATTATTATATTGGGGAAAGATAAGTTAATAACAAACAAAGGAGTTCAAATGAAAAAACTATTTCTATTAATTACCACAATTTTACTAACCGGATTTATATCCTTTGGACAAACCACCGATTTAATAATATCGGAGTACATCGAGGGATCGAGCAGCAACAAGGCTCTTGAAATTTTTAACGGAACCGGCGCATCTGTAGATTTAAGTCAATACAGAATGTACAGATCAAATAATGGTTCACCGGATCTTCAAGACACATTATTTTTATCAGGTACACTGGCAGACGGCGATGTTTATGTAATTGCCAACCCCAGTGCAAATGCTACTATTTTAGCAGTTGCCGACTTAACCGACGAAATTACTTTTTACAATGGCGACGACTTTATTGGTCTAGCAAAGGATAACGGCGGAAGCTGGGATATAATAGACGTTATTGGAGTATTAGGCGTTGATCCCGGCAGCGGTTGGGATGTTGCAGGGTTTTCACCTGGAACCCAGGAACACACTCTCATCAGAAAATCAAGTATTGTTTCCCCCACAACTGATTGGACTGCATCTGCAGGAACAAATGCCGATGATTCTCAATGGATTGTTCAGCCGCAAGATTATTTAGACGATCTCGGAATGCATACTTATGCACCTGCTTTAACAGCTACCGATCTGATAATCTCAGAATATCTCGAAGGTTCAAGCAGCAACAAAGCTCTTGAAATTTTTAACGGAACCGGCGCATCTGTTGATTTGAGCATGTACAGAATGTACAGATCAAACAATGGTTCCCCTGATCTTCAAGACACATTATTTTTATCAGGCACATTGGCAGATGGCGATGTTTATGTAATTGCCAACCCAAGTGCTGATGCCGCAATTTTGGCTGTTGCAGATCTGACAGATGAAATCACATTTTTTAATGGTGATGATTTTATCGGTTTAGCAAAAGATAACAGCGGAAGCTGGGATATAATTGACGTTATTGGTGTTTTGGGTGAAGATCCCGGTTCAAACTGGCCCGTAGCCGGCGGAGCCGGAGCAACAAGTAATTTTACTTTAATTAGAAAATCTACTGTTGACTCACCTACAACCGATTGGGCGGTTTCAGCAGGTACCTCTGTTGAGAACTCTCAATGGGTAGTTCAGCCGATTGATTATTTCACAGACCTTGGAATGCACACTTTCGGCGCAGCAGCAAACACTCCTCCGGTTATAGGTGCTGTTACAGTTGCACCTCAAGTACCAATGGCAAGCGAAGACGGCGTTGTAAGCGCTGATGTTTCCGATGACGGTACTCTCACAACAGTCAATTTGATGTATTCTGTTAACGGCGGCGCTGCTCAAACAGTTGCAATGAACACAACATTAGAAGCTGTTTACAGCGGATCTATTCCTGCTTCTGCTTACAATGACGGCGATGCGGTTGAATATTACGTTGAAGCTACTGATGATCAAAGTGAAACTACAACAAGCGCTACCGCAGGATTTTTAGCCGGTAATACAGATATTTCCGTTGCTAAAACCGTTGATACAGACGGTGTTTTGATGTATCTCGGATACTATGCAAGATTAACGGGTGTTGCTACAGTTGAAAGCGGTTTATATCAAACTACCAATCTTGATGTAAATATTCAGGATGCAACAGGCGGAATTAACTTGTTCGCATTCGGTTTTACAAATACTGTTGTCCGTGGAAACAGTTATACCGCAGTTGGTAAACTAGATCAATACAATGGTAAATCAGAAATCATACCTGATAACGAAACCGACATAACCGACAACGGACCAAGCACACTGCCTGCACTTCAGCAAGTTACAATTGCTCAGGTTTTGGCTGATCCCGAAATGTATGAAGGAAATTTAGTTGGTATCGCATTGGTTACAAATACAGGCACCGGAGATGCTTGGCCTGCAGACGGTTCAAACGCAAATCTGATTGTCAGCGACGACGGCGGAACAACTACTTTAATATTAAGAGTTGATAAAGATACAGACATCGACGGAACACCCGAACCGGCATGGCCGAAAGATGTTATCGGAATTTTCAATCAGTTCGATAGTTCATCACCTTATACCGATGGATATCAAATTATCCCAAGAGATCTGAATGACTTCGGCGATGGAATTGTACCGGTTGAATTGCTTTCATTCTCAGCAGTTGTTTCAGGTTCACAAGTTAACTTAAGCTGGAAGACAGCCACTGAAAATAACAACCTCGGCTTTGAAATTCAGAGAGCTGATGATGCTAAAGAATGGCAGAAAGTCGGATTTGTAGAAGGTACAAACACTTCAACAATTCAGTCATATCAGTTTTCCGATAAGCCCTCAAACGCTAACGGAACTCTCTATTATCGATTGAAACAAATTGATGTTGACGGTACTTATTCAGTTTCTGCAGAAGTTGAAGTTACATTCGGTGTGCCTCTCGAATATGATCTAGCTCAGAACTTCCCTAATCCTTTCAACCCGACAACCAATATTCGCTTCTCTGTACCAGAGCAGGCAATGGTTAAAATTTCTGTTTTCAACGTATTGGGTCAGGAAGTTGTATCATTGTTAAATCAAAATTTCGAAGCCGGTTCACATAATGTTACATTTAATGCTTCTAGTTTGAATAGCGGTGTTTACTACTACAGAATTGA
>JAENZU010000076.1 GCA_016841125.1 Melioribacter sp.
AGAGGCATACGCTTCAGAACCGAATACAAATTTGTTCTCCGGAATTCCGAATAAAATTATTGCAGGTACTCCGAGTTCAACCAATTCCTTGCATTCCTTCAAGAGGTTATCAATTGATAATTGAAAAACTCCCGGCATTGACTTAACTTCATTCTTTACATTTTCACCCGGGGCAACAAACATCGGATAGATCAAATCATTTTTGTGAAGATAAGTTTCACGGATCATATCTCTTACTATCGGGTTATACCTTAATCGTCGTAATCTTTTTGTTGGATAAACTGCCATTAAATTTTCCTCCGTACGTGTAATATTTTTAAATACTATCGGTTAGATAATTTTTTAATTCTGTTATAAACCACATCGGAATTTTTGATACAATCCCCTACAGATATTCCGCCTCTGTAATTTCCGCTTAAGAAAAAACCGGGATTGTTTTGTTCAAATCTTTCAAAGAAATTCTCATGTTCAACATAGCCAATATTATACTGCGGAATGGCTTTCTTCCAAAATCTCTGAGTTCTCAATACGGGCTCTTCCTTTACATCCATAATTCTACTGAACTGATCGATAACTTCACTAATCAATTTTTCTTGATCTCCAGCGAACAATTGAGGTGCTCGTGCGCCGCCGACAAACAATGTGAATGCCGCATAGCCTTCCGGGGCTCTGTTCGGAAAGATCACGGAACTCCAAATTGCGCCTAGGAATTTTCGCTCTTCCAGCGATGGTATCAAATAGCCAAATCCGTCGAGCGGTCTGCCGATCGCTTTTTCATGATATCCCAAAAACAAAACCATTACCGGCGGATAATAAATATCCTCAAGGTGCCTTCTTAATTCCGCTTCTTCCTCTTCTATTACTGTCGACAATACATGTGCGGGAATTGTTGAGAGTAATAGCGGAATTTCAATCACTTCGTTATTGCCGCCATTGAAATATGAAACTTTGAATCCATTTTCGGTTTTCGAAATTTTATTAATTACCGAATCATAAATTATTGAACCTTCAAATTGCTTTGCTATCGCTTCGGGAAAAGTCTGCATACCATTAATAAACGAAAACATCTTTGCAGATTGTTTTGATTCCTCCTTACTTTGCTTTCTTTCCTTCGCTCCCTTTATCATACCTTTGATCAAACCGCCGTAAACTTCTTCCAATCTATAAAGTTTGGGAAACGCAGACTTGACCGAAAGCTTGTCGGGATCACCCGCAAATACGCCCGATACAAAAGGGTTGATCGCATAGTCTAAAAATTCCTGACCCAATCTTCTTTTAACAAATTCTGAAATACTCTGGTAGTAACCATCCTGTGATTTTCCGATAAAAGGTTCAGCGGCAAGTCTAAACTTAGCTTTGGTCGTAAATAATTTAGATTTAATAAATGCCGGCGGACTTGTGGGCAGCGCATGTAGTTTCCCGTCCCGTAAAATATAACGTTTATTCCCCTCTTCATTTGCGTAAATCATCTGATCTTCAATACCGACATCCTCAGCAATCTTACGAATAAGCGGAGTTGTTTCAAGTCCGCTGTTCGGACCGAAATCGATTAGGAACCCTCTATCTTCTATTGTATCCATCGCACCGCCGGGTTTACCTTTGGCTTCAAGCATTGTAACTTCATACCCGTCCTTCTTCAGCCAATGTGCGGTTGCTAATCCTGAAATTCCTGCTCCAAGTATTAAAATTTTCTTATTCAAGTAATTCTCCGTCTTTCCAATCGTATCAAGATAATTTTTCTTTTGTGATCTGTGCTAAAGCATCAATAAATTTTTGAGAGTCATTTAAACCGGTCATAACAATATAATTTTCAATTTCAACTTTATCCGCAACGTGACGGTATTCAATATCCAATTCAAAAAGTGTTTCCACGTGATCACTCACAAAACTTATCGGAATTATCAATAAATGTTTTTTCCCTTCAGATGCAAGTTTTTCGATCATTGTATCAGTTCCGGGTTCAAGCCATTTTACGGGACCAACCTTACTTTGGAAACATAGATGGCTTTCGTGCGAATTATTTCTTTTTTCCATTACTTTACTGACGGTCTCGCAAATATGCCCGCTGTAAGGATCTCCCTTTCTGACCATACTCATTGGCGTTCCGTGAGCACTAAAAACAAGCTGGACTTCATTCCTTACATTCTTGGGAAATTTATCGAGTGTCTGATCAATCCGTTCATTAATTGCATCTATGTATAAATCGTTAACGTAATAATCATTGACAAATATAAAATTGGATTTGTCTCCATCATAATGCCGGTTCCATTCGTTGAATGATGAGCCCGTCGTTGAAATAGAGTAGTGCGGATATAGCGGGAGCATAATTACTTTATCATACTTACCGTTATCAATTTTAGGAACAACCTCTTCGGTAAGAGGTTTCCAATAACGCATCGCTACAAGAACATCGGCATCAATATTTTCCGATCGCAATTTATCTTCCAACATTTTACGCTGCAATTCTGTCCATTCATTTATTGGGGACTTTCCGCCGATAAGTTCATATTCCTCGGCTACTTTCGGTGCTCTTCTTTTTGATATTACCCTTGCAAAAAATTTCTGACCAATCGGGATTTTAAATATATCGGGGTCACGAAACAAATTATACAAAAACGGCTCAATCGCTTCAATCGAATCCGGTCCGCCTAAATTAAAGAGAATAACTGCATATTTTGACATTAAATATCCTTTCGCATTTTTAGACTGTGCGGGAATATTTTCCCGTATCTTCTTTTCTCTCTATATAACCATCAAAGTTCATTGCAATGTTCCTTACAAGAAGTCTTCCCATTTCGGAGATCAGGAGTTTCCTTCCCTCAAATTTAACCAAGCCGTCTGCAATCATTTCATCAAACTTGGTTAAAGCAATTCCGAAATACTCATCAAAATTAATTCCGAATTTCTTTTCAACTGATTCGAAATCAAGTTCGAAGTCGCACATGATTTTCATAATTACATGCTGCCGTATCAGATCGTCCCGATCCAATTTATATCCCTTAGCTATTGGTATTTGACTATCATCTATTGCTGCGTCATACTCTTTTTCATTTTTATAGTTCTGTGCAAACACAGTTCCTATTTGGCTGATGCTTGTAATTCCCATTGCATAAAGGTCCGTACCGGCGTGTGTGCTGTAACCCTGGAAGTTTCTGTAAAGCTTTTTATTTTCCAGAGCTTTGGAAAGATCGTCTTCAGGTTTTGCGAAATGGTCCATTCCGATAAAAATGTATCCGGCTGAAGTTAGTTTCTCGATCGTCATTTTGAGTATGTTCAATTTTTCTTCCGGTACCGGTAAGTCCTCTTCTTTAATGAGCGCCATATGTTTTTTCATCCACGGCACATGAGCATAGTTGAATACCGCAATACGGTCGGGAGAAATATCAATAATAGCGTCAACACTTTTTTCGAATGATTCGGCTGTCTGGAAAGGAAGTCCGTAAATCAAATCAAGATTTATACTTTGGAAACCAAGTTCCCGCACCCAAGTTACAACCTGCCGCGTCATATCTTCCGGCTGAATGCGGTTAACTGCTTTTTGTACTTTATCATTAAAATCCTGCACACCCATACTGATGCGATTAAATCCGCCGTTTCTTAATGCTTCCAAATGTTCACGAGTAAGTTCGCGCGGGTCAATTTCACAGCCGAGTTCGGCATTCTCGGTAAATTCAAAATTTTGATTTATGTATGAAATTAATTCTGTTATCTCATCAGGATTTAAATGAGTAGGAGTGCCGCCGCCCCAATGTAACTGCGAAACTTTTCTGCCGGGTTTGAGATACTGCCGTAAAATATCGATCTCATTTTTCACATTATTTACATACTTTTTTATTCTATCCCTATTTCTGGTTACGATCATATTACAGCCGCAGAAGTAGCATAACGTATCACAAAAAGGAATATGAAAATATAGCGAAAGATCGGGCGGGTTCTCTTCATTATTCGTGCGGATCACTTCATCCAGATAATCTTCATGGGTGAAGGCTTCACTGAAATGAGGAGCCGTTGGGTAACTTGTGTACCTCGGTCCGGGTTTATCATATTTTTTAATTAAATCAACATCTATCTCAAACATATAATCTCCTTTATTCACCGCAAAGACGCGGAGACGCAAAGTATTAAAAATTTAAAACTTTTCTCTTAAAACCATCTTTTAATTTTGGAACATTAAAATTAATTAAAAATCCAAGTCGTGAATTAAATAATTTCATATAAGTTAATAGTTGTGCTTCATGAACAGGCATTAGTGATTCAACAGCTTTCAATTCTAAAATTATTTCATTTTCAACAAGCAGGTCAATTCTAAAATCGAGATCAAGTTTCTCACCCTTGTACTTAATTGGAACTGCCACCTGACGTTCAACCTTAACGCCTTTTTCTAATAACTCTTTTAATAAACAAACCTCGTAAACACTTTCCAATAATCCGGGACCCAGCTCAACATGAACTCTGATACTGCTCTCTAAAATAATCTTACTTAAATTATTTAATTCTTCTCTCGACTTCATTTCCTTTGCGCTTTTGCGCCTCTGCGGTTAATTCTTTTTGTGGTATTTTGCGCTTTCGTGTTTTACAAAATCAACTAAATATTTTGCGTTTTGAGGATCAACATCCGGCAGAATTCCATGTCCCAAATTAAAAATGTGTCCGCTCCCCTCACCGTAACTTTCTAATATTTTGGAAGCTTCCTTTTCAATTTTCTTTTGTGTTCCGTACAAAACTGTCGGATCTAGATTTCCCTGAAGTGCAACTTTTTTACCAATCCGTTTCCGCACTCTGCCGATATCCATTGTCCAATCGAGTCCAATCACATCAGCCCCGCATTTTGCGAGACGTTTTAATTTATAGTGAACTCCTTTGGCAAAAACAATTACTGGTTCATCTTTTCTTTTAATTCGGGAAATTACCTGTTCAATATAATTAAGTGAAAATTTTTGAAAATCATCCGGTGGTAGAATCCCGCCCCATGTATCAAAAATCTGGACAGCATTTGCACCGGCTTCAATTTTTGCACTCAGGTAATCCGCTACAACAGTTGCAATTTTATCAAGCAAAAAATGGGCAAGCTGAGGATTATTGTAAATCAGTTTCTTCACTTGTGAAAAACTTTTAGACCCTCTTCCTTCAACCATGTATGTTAATAACGTCCACGGTGCACCGCTGAAGCCGATAAGCGGAACTCTTCCGTTCAATTCTTTTTTTGTGAGAGATACCGCATCAAGTACGTACTTCAAATCAACTGAAGGGTCAATTGCTTTAAGCTGCTTCGCATCATTCTCATTTCTTATCGGGTTTGGAAAAACAGGACCAACACCCTCATTCATTTCGAGATGCATTCCCATCGCTTCGGGGATAACTAATATATCAGAAAAAATAATAGCCGCATCCACACCGATTAAATCAATCGGCTGAATTGTTACTTCGGCAGCAAGCTCGGGAGTTTTGCACATAGTTAGAAAATCAGATTTAGCCCTAACTGCGCGATACTCGGGTAAATATCTTCCTGCCTGACGCATCATCCAAATCGGTGTTCTTTCTACATATTCTTTTTTGCATGCTCGTAAAAATAGATCGTTCTGTAATTGGGACAAGTAAACTCCTATTAATTTTTTACTATTTCATTTTGGTAATAATCAATAATTAATTTTATAACATCATCCATAGTATATTTTCCGGGAATAATATCAACTTTAACATTTTGTTTTTCTATTGCCTGTGCGGTAGTTGGACCGATTGCTGCTACTAAACTCTTTTCAAAAAATTTGGCAGGAGATTCAACATCCAGCAGTTCGAGAAAATTATTAAATGTTGACGGGCTTGTAAAAATATATATATCAATTGGCTCATTCTGTATTCTACTTATTTCTTTAACTTCCTCAACATTCGGTTTAATCACATCGTAGAAAGGGATCAATTTTACTTCAGCTCCCAATTTTTCCAAACCAAGTTTAAGTTCTGTTCGTGCAATTTTTGAAGCAGGTATTAAAACTCTCTTCCCTTTAATTTCATGTTTAGATAATTCAAGTACAACTGAAGAAGCAGTAAATTCTTTCGGGAGAAGATCGATCTTAATTCCAAGTTCTTCACATCTATCTTTTGTTTTGACACCGACTGCAACTACTGTGCAGTCAATCGAATTGAGTTGTAACCTATTTGCTTTAAGATACTCTGCGAAAGTCTGGGCTGCATTACCGGATGTTAAAATGATAAACTGATATTCTGAAAGCTTACCTATTTCATTTTTACCAATTTCCAATGGAACAACTTTGATAGTCGGGAACAAGATTACGTCGGCACCCAATTCAGTAAGAAGCTGAATGTTTTCTAACGATTGCTCCTTTGTGCGAGTTAAAACAATTTTTCTATTTTGAAGAGGTTTATTCAATACTACTTCTTTCTGGCGGTTTCATAAATTTCTTTTAATATATCACCGGCGCCGGCTTTAATGAAATCCTTTGCCAAATCTTTACCTAATTTTTCAGCCTTTAATTTACTGCCGCGCACTTTTTTTCTGAATGAAATTGAGCCGTCGACAGAAGCAACTAATCCTGTTAAGTAGAGTCCGTTTGATTTAGTTTGACCCAGTGCACCAATTGGAACCTGGCAGCCGCCTTCTAAGGCTTTGAGCAGAGCGCGTTCAGCTAACACGGCATAATAAGTATCGGGATGATGTAAAACTTTCAACTTATCTTCGGCAAATTTATTATCAGAATGGATCTCAATTCCCAACGCACCCTGACCGACTGCAGGTAAAAACTCTTCCACACTCAGGTAAGATGAAATATGTTTTTTTAATTTTAGTCTCTCTACTCCTGCTCTGGCAAGTATTATTGCATCCCAATTTGAATCGAGAAATTTTTGGATTCGCGTGGGTACATTTCCGCGGAGTTCCACAACATTTATATCGGGCCGCAGATGCTTCAACTGAGCACGGCGCCTGAGTGATCCGGTTGCAACTGTTGCGCCCTCGGGTAGTTTATCGATTGTCATTCCCTTTTTACGTGCGATCAAAACATCTTCAACCTCATGACGCTTTGTAACTACGGCGAGTTTCAACCCTTTCGGGATTTCCGTCTGCAGGTCTTTCAAACTATGAACGGCAATATCAATCTCTTTTGATAAAAGAGCGATTTCTAATTCCTTTGTGAATAATCCTTTATCACCAATTTTAGAAAGGGCAACATCAAGAATTTTATCACCTTTGGTTTTTACAAGTTTTATTTCAACACTCAAATTTTTATGAGCTTTTTCCAATTCCTTTTTTACAAAGTTTGCCTGCCATAAAGCAAGATCACTTGAACGTGAACCGATTACTAGTTTTTCTTTTTTCAATTAACTAAGCCGTTTTTTTGTGAGAGTCTTCTTCAATTTTTTCTAGGTTGTAAAGGTCTTTCAGAATCATAGTGTAGCTAATAACTTTTTGGAAGTCTGTGCCGGATTCAGCAAGTTCTTTTAATTTTATGGTTGGATTATGCAGTAGTCTGCCAATAAGCCTGCGCGACATATCTTCGAGTTTAGCATAATCTTCTTCGGTAACTTTATGTTTTATTTTCTTGAGTTCGTCATCTTTTATTTCTTCAAAGAAATCGCGCACCGACCTTATTGCAGGCACAACATCAAGTGTATTGTACCAGCTGAAGAGTGCAACCATTTCATCCTTAACAATTTTTTCTACAGCAGGAATTTCTTTTTTACGCTTATTTAAATTTTGATCGACAATGACTTTCAGCGAATCTATGTCGTGATAAAATACGTTATCAATTTTAGCCGCTTCGGGATCGATATCACGCGGAATAGCAATATCCATCAACACAACCGGAGTACCGCGCCGTTTTTTCATCATTGCCTGAATATCTTTCTTGTCGATGATAAAATCGGGTGAACTTGTTGCACTTATTACAATATCAAAATTGTGGAGATGTTCTTTAAAATATTCATACGGTGTGATATCGGAATGGATTTTTGCCGCCAGTTCTTCGGCACGTGCTAAAGTACGGTTTGTGATAGAAATTTTTTCGACGCCTTTATCGCGCAGGTGTATTGCCGCCAGTTCACCGGTTTCTCCCGCACCGATAACCAATGCAGACTTACGATCGATATTGGCAAATATCTTTTCAACAACTTGAATGGCAGCGTAACTGACGGTTACCGCTCCCTCGCCGATAAGCGTTTCTCTTATTGCTCGTTTACCAACTTTTAAAGTATTATCGAAAAGTCTTCGCAGCATAGGACCTGCAAAATCCATATCCTCCGAAATATCAAAAGCTTCGCGCACTTGTCCTAAAATTTGACTGTCGCCAATTATGAGTGAATCTATGCCCGTAGCAACCGAAAAAATATGCTTTACAGCACCGCAGGAAAAATACATTAAAAAATTATCGGGAGATATTCCTTTGACAGGTTTGAATTCGAGCAGTGCCCCTATCACATCTTTGTAATCAATACCGGGTTCTTTAGGGATTCCGAAAATCTCAGTTCTGTTGCACGTAGATAAAACAAAGCCTTCTAAATAAACTTCTTCTTTTAGTTTTGGGATAAGTTCAACAATCTCGTTTTTACTAAGATGCAGCGCTTCCCTAATTTCTATAGGAGCGGTATTATGATTTAGTGATATTCCAATTAGATTCATATATAAATATTCTCTCGCTTAATTTTTAAGTAAACGAGTGAAAACTTTCGGCTATAATATTTGATAACATTAATGATAACATAGCTAAGGTAAATCCGACAAGCGAAAACATGATAACTTTTTTACCGTACCAGCGGGCCGAGAGTTTAGTAACTATTCCGGCACCGTAAATAATCCAGACAACACCGGTCGATAAAAGTTTGGGGTCAAGGTAACTGAAGTTCGGAAATGCGCTTGGAAGCCAGATGATTCCAATAGTTATTGAAATTGTAAGAAGTATAAATCCGATCAGAAGTGAAATAAAACTTAGCCGTTCAAGTGTTTCCAAACTTGGCAGCCTGTTAAAAATCAACCCGAATTTACTCAACTTAATTTCCTTATAAAGAATTAAAAACAGCAGTCCGTAAACGGCGCTGATTGTTATTCCCGAATAACCCAGCAGCGCACTAATTACATGCATGCCTAAAAGTCTGTTCCTTAAAATCTCCTTGACCTCAATTAGATCTTCTATAAATAATGAGGAAACAATTTGAAAAAGAACAGAAAAAAGAATGATAAAAAGACCCGTTCCACGCACATCGGTAAGCAGTTCAAGCAGGAAATAAGAAAAACCTATTGCGAAAGCCAGCACCGTAAAAATTTCAAATTTATTGGTGATGGGCGGATGATTAAACTCTATCGTTCTCGCTAACAAATAGAAAACATGGAGAAGCAGTGTAACAAAAAGAAATACTCTTTTTGCATTTGAGAATGCTGCTTTCTCGTTCATAAAATCATAAACGTAAATACCGAATGTTGCCAAATAGAGAAAAGGGAGAATAATATTCAGCGCGTGAATTGCTGGAAGCATTTAATTTTCCGTATTATTTCAATTATTTTGAGTTCTAAATATTTTTATTTTAAAGAATAATCTTAATCAAAATTCAGAATAAAATCACATAATTAATTTATACAATAAAGTATTATCCGAACTACTAAATTATTGATTTTTCAATTAAAATGATAAGGTAAAATGAAGACCCGAAGTCAATTAATTTGTTAGATTAAGAAAATTTGATGTTCAATTTTAGTGGAAAATCAGTGGGAAATATTGGTCAGTTTTTCTTTCCTGAGTTGATATTACCGGCGGAGGATCTCTTAATTATTGTAACCGGCTCTAATTCTTTTTCATAAATCTGAAGAATCTCGCTTAGCTGTTTTTGCCCGGGATTAATTTTTTGTGCACGCTTAAACAATTCAAAAGAAACCGATAAGTCATAATAAGCCCAAAGGATTCCCGCATTTATCATTTTTTCAAAATCTTCAGAATAATCCGTTTTAGATTCAATTTCGGCAATGAGATCCCGGTACGGGCAATCTTCTGTTTCAATATCGGTTTGTGTAAAAAAGTTAATATCAATTTTGATCAACTCTAAAAACAAGTAAAGAGCATTTTCAAAATTTCCTGTTTGAGTGTAGCAGACCATTAACCTCTTTTTCCAGAAATTATTATCCGGCTTATTAACAAGAATTTTTTGAAATGCTTTTTCGGCATCAATAAAATTCCTCGTCATAAAATAATGATTTGCAAGCATTTCACTCATTTTAGTATCAAAGTTTGGATCTGATTAGAAAAGTTAAAATAACTAAATATGCTTAGAAGCATAAACATTGTAAACGTCAATAATAGCAGTGATCATCTTATCTTTAGGCATAACTAAAGATAATTTTTTAAAATATTCATAAGATTTTTCGAAATTACAGTAAAGCCAAAGCATGCCCGCTATTTTGAGTTTGTCAGTATAGTTGAATTTATATTGATCACTTTCTTCAATTTCTGTTACTAATTCCGGACATGGGCAGTCGTCGGAAACGACATCAGTATCAATAATAAAATCTATATCCTCTAGGATCAAATTATAAAATACCTCAAGCGCTAAATCAGTTTTATGATTTTGTGAATAGCAGATAATGAGTTTTTTTCTGGCCGCTTTATTGGTTGTATCAATAGATATTAACTCTTCCAATTCAGACTCTGCTTCAACATATTTGCGAGCCATAAAATATTGGTTTGCTAACATTTCACTCATTTCTGAATCCTTAAAATTTGGGAGTCGGTTAAGACTCCCAATATAAAAAAATACTTGTTATTGCACTACAG
>JAENZU010000077.1 GCA_016841125.1 Melioribacter sp.
ATACTATCAAACCCCTGCTTTTTGGGATACCATAAATTTGAGGAAATGTTGAAACTTTAAGTGCTTTGGCCCTCTTTATATCTTCAATGTCTTTCAATATCTCTCGTATCAAATTTATGAGCAGTGCAAATACCGCCGGAATTACAGCATCGGAAGCATTATTGGCCGCCGAGCCCCCATAAATAAATGCCATCCCGGTAATCACTGCCACAAGAATAGGTCCCGCTAACGGAATTTTTTTCAATCGAAAAGAATACAAATAAATTAAGATTGCAGAAATGGAAGCGATAACGAACGAAGTGAAATTCAAAGTAATAGAAAGCAGGATACCGCTGAGTGTTAGAATAAAATAGAAAACCAATCCTTCTGTTTTTGTTAGAATTCCTGAAGGCATAGCACGATCGGGTCTATTAATTCTATCGATCTCAACATCAAAATAATCATTGATGACATTGCCTCCTGAACCTATCAATGCCGCAGAAAATGAAACCGCCATTACAGGAAATAATATATCCGTTTGATCGGTGCAAATTAATGCAGCAACAGTTACCGAGAAAAATGTAATAAGAAAATTTAACGGTCGTATTATTTTAAAGTACGCCACAAATTTGATAATCATAAACCCAATAAATTAAAATTCGTTTATCAATCCAAAATGAATCTTACCTTCACTGAAAGTATCGCCTTCGCCAAGAGCATAACTTACGCCCAGAACTCCGAGCGCCGTTTCTATTGAAAGCCCCAATCCATAACCGTATTTGAAACTTTCATTCCTTTCAATTTGTCTTGCTGCATCCTCGTTACGCAGATAATATCCGTTGTCAAAAAAAACAAAAGCGAAAGATCTTTTTGTAAGCAGATAACGGTACTCCAAGTTAGACCAGAATATTCTATTGCCGATAAACTGTTTTTCCCGGTAGCCTCTTAAAGTATTTGTTCCGCCCAATTTATAAAGATCACTCACTTCAAAAAATGGTCCCCGCATCTCTCGGGCGTGAATACCCAATGCCGCAACCTGTCTAAAAAACACTTCATAAAAAAATGAAAAATCCAATTCGAGTCTCTGCAAATTAATATTTGTCAAAGTCTGCGGAGTGAGGTACTCCACCGGACCGCTTATTTTTTTCCTGCTGAATTTATAAGAATTATTAAAAAGAATTCCTTCGGTGGGCGCATAAACATCATCGCGTGAATCAATTTTAAAATTTACACCCGTTGATAAAATTGAAGCATTATAAACTGAAAAACTTGAAAATTCATTTTCTGTTGGAATAGTTGATTCACTCGAAATTGTTAGTGCGGCGGAAATTTCTTCTGTTGCCAAAAACTCCAAACTTCCTTCGATGTGCCGTTGCACGTAAGTTGTATCCTGTTTCCGCTGGAATAAATTTACCCCTAGATTAAAAGGGAAACCGAACAGCCAGGGCTCAACATATTTGAGTTCGAGTTCCTGCGAAAACCGGTCTTCCTGCTGCCAGCGTATAGCTGCTCCCCTTTCGGTGCCGAAAATATTCCGCAGAGTGATATTTACAAATCCGGTAAAGTAGCCTTTTTCCTCATCTCCGGCTCCCGGCACATATCCAATTATACCGTCGAAATTGTTGGTCTCTTTTTCCTTCACTTTAATTTGAAGAATTCCTTCATCACTAGAATTAAAATAAAATGTTGGAATAGGAACCGGCTCAAAAAAACGAAGCCGGTTTAGTTTCTTCGGAATATTCTCAATTCTTTCCTGTGAATAGGGTTCGTCTTTCTGCAGCCTCAGATTCCGGATGATCACATAATCTTTTGTTTTTGTATTTCCAACAATTTCCACTTTTGTAATTTTGGATTCATGCCCTTTTTCGATATCCAGAATAATATCAGCAAAATGTTCGCCGGTTACTGAATCAGAAAAAAAATTGATTGATGATATTTTGATGGAGATAAATGGAAATTTGTTGTTTTCAAAATAGTCGAGCGTTTCCGCAATGTTCTGTTCTAATTCAAACTTGTTAAGAATTTTGCCGGATTGAAAACTAAAGAATGGATCGACTATTGCTGAGTCTGCAGAATCTACATTTAGATAATATATTGAGTTGATATATGTCGGTTCTCCTTCTTCAATAAAAATTTCGATATCGACAAATTGAGTATCCGGTGAAACCTGAGTTTTGATTGAATCAACAAACGAATTAATGAAACCTCTATCTGCAAGAGAACCGATAATCCGGTTTTTGACTGAATCCTTAAACCCTTCAAAATATTTTGATCCCGAACCGATAGACGCCCATGTAAGGTATTCTGATCTGCTGAAATTGTCATCACCTTCAATATCAACTTCGCGAATACTCTGCGGATATATCAAATTTAGAAATAGAAGCAGGGCAAGAAAATTAATTTTAGTAATTCGGCGAGTCATCGATTAGCTTCATCTTTTTGCCGACAGCGCTGATCTCGATCTTTTGCTTAAGTTCGACGTAATCACTTTCATTGAGGCTGCATGCTTCCAGTTTTGCAGCATTGGCGGCTCCCATAGCCGAAGCAATTTGAACCATCTCTTCAAATACCAAATTGTTCTCAAGTCCGTAACAAATTCCGGCAACAAAAGCATCTCCGCTGCCGGTTGAATCTACAGCATTAATTTTAGGCGGGTCAACTCTATAATGAAAATCGAATTTAGAAACGTATGAAGGATTTGCGCCGTCGGTTATAAACGCCATTTTAATTCCGGAACCGTAAAGCGATCTCAAAAACTCTACTTTTGATTCTTCCGAATCTAAACCGGTCCGGAGTGAGTTATTAATTTCATCAACATTGTTGTGAACCGCAAAAGGAGTTCTCTTTAGGCACTCTTCCAAATGATTACCGTAAGTATCCAATATTGCTATTTTATCAAATTTATTTGCGAGATCGATTCCTGCAGGGAAAATTTCATTTGCATTTTCTGAAGGTGAACTGCCTGAAAAAACTGCTATAGAACAATTCTGAATCATCTTGCCAAGTTTGTCGATAAATTCATTTACTTCATCTTCCGACGGCTCAGAATTTAATCCAAAGTAAGATGTCACGCTATGTTTTTCATCAGATACAATAATTGCGGCAGAACGAGTTTCATTTTTTGTAGATATCGCGGTAAAATCAATATTCTCTTTGTAAAAAAGGGAACGCAAAATTTTTCCGTTATTTCCGCCCAGAAATGTCACTGCCATATTTTTTAAGTTTAGATTATTTAATTGGCGGCTTACATTTATTCCTTTACCGCCGGATTTGAACTCTTCGAAGCTGCAGCGGTTTACTCCGCCTTGTTTAATATTTGTAAAATATAATCTTCTTTCGAGCAGGGGGTTTATTGTAACGGTGAGAACCATTAGTGAACTTTTCCAATTTTTAAAACATAAGATCTAATAATTTAAGATTGATTGAAATTTGCTGCCTTTATTCAATCAATCCTATTCAAACTATATTTTAATATCTGTATCTGTACCAGTCGCCATAAACAGGATTAAGCAAACGGTAATCGCCGAAACCGGTTTCATCAACAAAAACAAATCTTTTATTCAGATCATAATAATCCCAAATCTCATACGGTTTGGAGCCTTCGGCAAAAGGATACCGCTCAACATAATCGGGAGGACCCAAAGTAGTATAGATCATCCCCATATCAGTTCTCCAGCCTTCATAAAAACTTTTAAATTTTTCATTGGAATAATCTATTCGGCGGTAATACTCTTCAAGAACTTCATTCTCTTCAGTATTTGGAGACGGGTCTTTCTGCTTCCAGAAATCTAAAAATTCTTTCAATTTCTGATCGTAAGTTGAAGCATCTTTAATTGCATCAACTTCATCGGTCGATGCAATATAAATCATCTGTTCAACGGCATTGTCGAGATCTTTGATGCTTCTCGGATAACCGTAAATACGGGATGTTAATTTTTTGCCGATCGCATCCAGCTCATCACCCCCCTCGTCTTTTACGGTAACAACAAGGTTATAATCCCCAAGTGAAAAATTAGGATCGTCAAGAGTGTGATAAACAACATTTTTACCTTTTGCCAATTCACGCGGCAGAGTTTGTGTGAAGGCTTTATCGCGATTATTATCTTCAAGTTTGTATTCAATAAAAACAGTTCTGGGTAAATCGGAATAAATTTCGTAGAAAAATGATAAACCTTTATCCTGGTTTGTAACTATGCGGGAAACATTTGGAATTATTCTTTCTCCCTCATCATTTACAATTCGGTCTGCAATAAGAACAATATCGCTAAGTTCAACTTCGTCGTCAAATTCCAATACTTTGGTTTCCGTATCAACTATAACTGTTTTGCGTGAATCCAAATCTTCCACAAAACATTGCAATTGATAATCCCCCGGATCCAATTTGAATGATCTATAACTTAGATTAAAACTTGAATTTGAAGTAGTCTGCCTAAAATCTTTCACAAGGACTTTTTCAGTCCAAACTCTCTCAAAAATGATGTTTTCTTTATCTTCATCGTAAAAAGTTAGAGTTATCGAGTAACGTGCAAAGTAGCCGTCTTTATTAAGAATAAATTGTAGACTTGAATATGGGACATTTATAAAAACATCTACGCTGGTTTTGCCGGGAGTTTCGCCTTTATAATTAGCAAAATCTATGTAAAACCTAGGAGTGGATGCGTACGGATTTACGGTTTGAGAATGTTCCACCTGTGCAATTAAAAGTGGAGCGAACAGAAGCAATATTAGTATGATCAATCTTGTCAAATTTGACCCCCAAATTTTTAACTTATTTTAGCAAATAAATCATACTCATTACAATCATAAATGTCAACATCATAAAAGTTACCGAGTTTAAGGAGTTTTTTGCCTGGCTTGATTATGATTTCGCCGTCAACTTCAGGTGCTTCCCTTTCGGATCTGGCAATGTAATTTTCACCTTCGATATCATCAATTACCACTTTAATTTTTCTTCCGATCAATTCAAGATTTTTCTTTTTCGAAATTTCGCTTTGCAATTCCATTAGTTTAAGTTTGCGTCTTTCTTTTTCTTCATCGTCCCACGGATCATTTAAAATAAACGCCGGAGTCTTTTCTTCGATAGAATAAGTGAATGCTCCTATTCTGTCAAATTCAATCTCATTTACGAAATCTAAAAGTTCGCTAAATTCTTTTTCGGTTTCATTTGGGTAACCCACAATGAAGGTTGTGCGTAAAACAATATTCGGAATCCGTTTCTTAATTTTCATCAGCAGTTCTCTGGTTCTGCGAGAGGTAATTCCTCTCCGCATCGATTTAAGAACATTATCAGAAATATGCTGAAGCGGCATATCAATATATTTACACACTTTCGGATTTTCAGCGATTGTTTCAATCACATCATCGGGAAAATGAGAAGGATAAGCATAAAGGAGTCTGATCCATTCAATTCCATCTACTTCACTTAGTTTGTTTAAAAGTTCGGCAAGATTTCTTTTTCCGTAAATATCTTTCCCGTAATCGGTTGTATCCTGCCCAATTATCACCAGCTCTTTTACTCCTTTGCCGGCAAGAGAAGAGGCTTCGACAATTAATTCATCCATCGGTTTGGATTTATGAAGTCCGCGCATAATTGGTATTGCGCAGAATGAGCACGGGTTGTCGCAGCCTTCGGATATTTTTAGGTAAGCATAATGCTTCGGAGTTGAAACTACCCGCTCACCCAAAAGTTCATACTTTAGATTTCCACCAAAATCTTTAACAATTCCTTCGTAATCTTCGGTACCGAAATATGAATCAACCTCGGGTATTTCTTTAATTAGATCATCTTTATATCTTTCTGAAAGACAGCCTGCAACAACTACTTTTTTAATTTTTCCCTGTTTTTTCAGTTCAATCGCCTGAAGAATTGTGTTTATAGATTCTTCTTTTGCGGCGTCAATAAATCCGCATGTATTAATAACAATCGAATCAGCTTCATCCGAAGAATCTACAAGCTCATAATTGTTGGCTTTTAGCTGGCTCATTAGTCTTTCGGAATCAACAATGTTTTTTGAACATCCCAGAGTTATTAGCTCTATTTTATTTTTTTTCATCTATTTCAATAATTTAGTAAAAATTGAGCCTTAAAAATAGCAAAGTAAAAATGAAGACAAAAGGTAATAAATTAAAATTGGCGCTGAATTGTTTAATGGTTAAACTGTTTTAAAATAAATCTACATGCATTTCCGGGTAAAGAAAATTTGGGAAATAGAAGTGTGGGAAATTAATTTAAGTTTGCAGTTAGTCCCAGCCTCCGGTTTGTTAACTTGACTTCTTCGGAAAATTCCGCTCATGGTTCGGCTCCGCTCATGGTTCGACTCCGCTCATGGTTCGACTCCGCTCACCATGACATTAGATTTGGGGTGTGTAAAATTTTAATTTATTGCACGAAGAAATGATTGGAATTAAAAAAACCTACCTTCCCAATCGCAATTGTTACAAAGCGAAAGGGAAAGTAAATTTATAAATTACAAACTTTTAGAATTCAAAATTATTTTTCGATTCCAAGTAATTCAACTTCAAAAATCAATGAAGAGTATGGCGGAATTTTAGGTGGTTTACCAGCTTCACCGTAAGCTAAATTATATGGAATGAAAAGCATCCACTTATCGCCTACATGCATCATTTGGAGCGCTTCGGTCCAACCTTTTATAACACCAAGTACCTGAAATGTAGCCGGATTACCTCTTTTATAAGAGCTGTCGAATTCTTCCCCGTTTAAAAATGTGCCTCTGTAATGAACGGTAACTTTATCTGTCTCGGATGGAGAGGGTCCGTCACCTTCTTTGAGAACTTTGTACTGCATACCGCTCGGTAATTCAATTACACCTTCTTTGGTTTTATTTTCAGCAAAAAATGCTTTGCCTTCTTTTTCGTTCTTTTCACCTTCAACTTTTTGTTTCTCTTCCCGCTGAGACATTAACTTTTGCTGAAACTCCTGGAGTATCTGCATAAGTTCTTCGTCGGTATATAATCCTTCGCCTTTAAGCGCGTCTGTTAAACCCTGCTTAAATTCTTCAACGGCAACGTCAAATTCCTGCATCTTCAAATTTCTGCCAATATCATATCCAATGGCATAACTTGCTTGTTGATTCTGGTCTGCAAGATCATCTTTTGTAAAAGTTTTATCCTGACATTGCATTGCTGTTGTCATGATAATTAATATCGATAATGCCAATCTTAACTTCATTTATTCTCCTTGATTTGTAAAAGATTCAAAAAATATTGTTCGCTACTTTATTAAAATTTTATCGACAACTATTTAAGTAATATTCCTTTCAGAATTGAGTTTGCTATTTTGCCATCGGCAAGATTCACAGATTTAATTCTGAAAATATATGTTCCGCTTGAAAGACTAAATTTTGAAGCGTCAAAATAAATTTCATGAATGCCGGAATTCAACTGATCATTTATAATTTCGGCAACTTTTCTTCCTGTTATATTCAAGACTTCTATTTGAACGTTTGATAACCCCGAAAGTGAAAACCTAAGTTTTGTACCGGGATTAAAAGGGTTCGGATAATTTTCAAACAATTCAAAAGTATTCAACTCTATGGAAAGGTCTTTTACACCGGTAACTGCAAATAAGTTCTTGTAAAAAGTAAAGTTGCCGTCATATTCACCGATGACCATATCAAGTTTAGTATCTCCGTCTAAATCGGCAAAACCGGGATGAGCGCTTTGCTTAACTTCTATTCCGTTGAAAGTCTGTGTATCCTTTGTCCAAGCGGGTGCGGTACTTGTGCCGGTATTTTCGAAATAGTCTATACTGCCTGATACTCTTCCGATAATGAGATCGAAATCGCCGTCGGCATCAATATCTGCCAGTGCGGGTCTGATTCTAGAGGGAAAGCTAACACCCGAGAAAATTGTGTTATCGAGGTTAAATGTACCATTATCATTTAAGTAAAACTTTGATGCACCGGAAGACTCGGCTCCGACCAATAAATCCAAATCACCGTCGCCATCCATATCGGCGAAAGCGGGCGAACTAAAACCGCCTACATTAATACCCGCAAACAAAGTTGTGTTCTTTGTAAATATTCCATTGTTATTAACGAAATAAACCAAGCCTCCGTTGAGTGAACCGGCAACAATATCAAAATCGTTATCCCCGTCGACATCGGTAAAAGCAGGAGTACTGTAAATGCTGCCGGTAGTTAAATTTGTCGGCTGCGAATTTACCGTTACAAACTTGGGCGTACCTGCATCCCCTTGATTTTCAAAATACTCCATTTTACCCAGCCAGTTGCCGCTCAAAAGATCCTGATCGCCGTCGTTATCCAAATCTGCAAAAGAAACAGTTGATGCCGATTCCGATAATTTAACAACGCTAAAGTAATTAGAGTTATAGACAAATTGTGGTGAAGTAATTGTGCCGTTGTTTAGATAAACGTAGAGTGTACCCGTGTCTGTTCCGTAAATTAAATCAAGATCTCCGTCCTCATCTATATCTGCAAAGGAGGGATCTTTCCAATAATTCTGATTTTCAATTCCGCCGAATAAGCCAGAGTTATTCGTCCAAGCCGGACTCTGGGCATTTCCTGTATTAGTGAAATAAAAGAATGTTCTCGAATCTCTTCCGATCAAAAGATCGGCATCGCCGTCGTTGTCCAAATCGACGAAAGCCGGGTATGAATTTAATCCGACATCGGGAATGCCTGTTGTTAGTGAATTATCTAATTCAAAAACCGGATCTCTCGGTGAGCCTGTATTTCTGTAGCCTCTCATCGTTCCGGGTTCGGGTCCGCCGAATAATGACTCCCCGATACCCACAAACAAATCAAGATCGCCGTCATTGTCAAGATCTGCAAACGCTGGTTTTGCATCCGTACCTATTTCAGTATTTATATCTGAAAACACCGTATCTATCTTTTCCCACACAGGCAAATTTTGAGTGCCGATATTATTGTAGTAGAGAATTCCATAGTACCCGCCGATCAGCAGATCAAGATCGCCGTCATAATCAAAATCGATTAGCACCGGGTAATCTGAGTTAGTTCCTTGAAGACCGCCGGAATAGATTGGGTCGGTAACAGAGGCATCTTTATGAAAAGTCGGAACAGGAGGGTTGCCGTTATTTTGAAAATATTCAACTTGATCACTCAAATTGCCGAGCATCAAATCGGGGTGCCCGTCATTGTTCAAATCGCCGAAAGCGGGCGCTGAAAAACTTGTTGGAACCACTCCCGAGGATGAAAATACCGAATCAACTCTTTCCCAGTATTGCGAATACGTTAAAGTCTGAATAAGTAATAATGCTGCCGATAAAAAATAAAATTTCATTTACAATTCCTTAAGATAAAAAATTATTGAACATTTAAAATATGAATATAAATTTAGAACATGAAATTAGTGCAGGATAATTATTTTTACATATACTTAAATATAGATACTTAAATGGTTACACAGATAAAAATTACTTGACCTTATAAAATTAATTCTTCAATTTAGGACATTAATATACTATAATCTAATGCGGTGTGCGATATGAAATCAAAATTTACTTTTTTCACCATCATTTTACTTTCTATTCTAACCCTCCAATCTCAATCAAAAAAAGATGTACTTCAAAACATAATTAACGATGTAAATATAGACTCGTTAAAATATTTTGTTGAGGAGTTAAGCGGTGTGCGATCAACCATAATTAACGGTTCGCCATACACTATTACATCTCGTCATAAAAACTCAGCCGGTAATGCAATGGCTGCAGATTACATTAAACAAAAGCTGGCATCTTACGGTTTGGACACTTACGATCAAAATTTCAGCAGCACAGGCAGAAACGTTTACGGTGTTCAGCTTGGTACTACAATGCCCGATGAAAAATATATAATCTGCGCTCATTACGACGATATGCCTTCAGGCAGTCTGGCTCCCGGAGCCGATGATAACGCCAGCGGAACTGCGGGCGTAATTGAGGCGGCGCGTATTCTGCAAAGTCACACATTCCCATATACAATTATTTACGCATTGTGGGATGAGGAAGAGCAGGGGCTTGTAGGAAGCGAATACTACGCAACTCAAGCAGCCAGTGCGGGAGAAGCGATTCAAGGCGTTGTAAACATGGATATGATTGCATGGGAAGGCAACGATATTGATATTGTGGATGTTCACACCAGAAGTGTCGGCAGCTCTCACGATCTTTCCGATAAAGCAGTTGAAATAAACAGCAGTTATAATATTGGATTGATAATAGATTTACAAGATCCCGGCAGCACTTACAGTGATCACGCTTCTTTTTGGTACAGCAATTACGGTGCAATATTATTAATAGAAGACGGGAGTGACTTTCACCCGTATTATCATACAACTAACGATAAAATTGAGCATTTCGATCTCGGGTTTTATCACAAGTGTGCACGATTGTCTATTGCTACTTTAGCAGCTATGGCGCTGAATTTGAATATGGCTATCACACATGAACCGGTTGCGTCAACAACCACTACCGGCGATATAATTGTAACCGCTCAAATAAATACCGGGTTAGAAATCGGCACCGGCATCAGCGGACCAAGATTATACTACAGGATGAATCATGGAACAGGATTTTCAGATTTTAACGAAGTAGCCGGAACAACGGGTTCAAAATCCGCAGCATATAATTTTACAATTCCCGCACCGCCATTAGGAACTGTTGTTCAATAT
>JAENZU010000078.1 GCA_016841125.1 Melioribacter sp.
CCGAAGGAAGACTCCACCATGCCTTTCCGGGAATTTCCGCCGAATCAATCAATTCAGTTTTGTCATTGTCTAGATTATAAATTAGAAGTTTGCTTTCTTCTTTAAAATATGTGATGACAAAAATTAATACCGCTGCAATCGGCAGAAGGTAGAGCCACTTACGTTTTAAAATTATTATTAAGAGCAGTCCAATGGCTGCACCCAACCAAGCCGCACGTGTATAGCTCGCAAAAAGAGCTGCAAGTGAGATAACAAAAGCGACTAAAAGAAAAACCTTAGTGGTAATCTTAACTTTTTCATTAATGAAAAAAGCAAAGAAATAAATTGTGGTAAAACTGATTAAGCCGCCGGCTGTCATTACATATTGAAATGGCGAGGGACCTTTAGCTTCGATTTGATATAGCTGAGCAATAAAGTGATCGTAAGCAAATATTATGTATGCCAGTATAGTTAAAAATGCTGCCGCTAGATATGCCTTTGAAAATAGTTTGGCTTTACTAATGTCTTCGGTACCCGATACAATAAAATAAACTACGGGTATTAGAAGTACGCGCTTCATTAAATTTTGAGCAGCATGGGGCTGATCAATTGAAAAGATTGTTGATAATATTTCGGCAAGAATAAATACTCCGAACACAATTTCTAATCCGATTTTTTCAAACGGCGATTTTCTCTCAACAGCGAATTTCACCAGCAGAAGTACGAGAGCCCCAAAGTACCCGATCTGATTAAGGAATATTGAGTTGGTGAGGCTGATCAAAAAGATAACCGTGAAAACTAAAATTGCTTTATCCAGAATCCCGATAGTCTTTTGATTATTCATTCTCAACTTTCCCGGAACTGAAGTTCGTAAAGCTTTCGATATATTCCCTTCTGATCTTCGAGCAGTTCATCATGTTTACCGTCTTGAACAATAGTGCCTTTATCTAAAACAAGAATTCTGTCGGCATTTCTTATTGTGCTTAGTCTGTGTGCAATTACGAATGTTGTCCGGTCGTGCATTAACCTCTCAATTGCTTCCTGAACCAAAACTTCAGACTCGTTATCCAAAGCTGAAGTGGCTTCATCAAAAATCATTATCGGCGGGTTTTTAAGCAGAGCTCTGGCAATGGAAATTCTTTGCCGCTGCCCGCCCGAAAGTTTCGTACCGCGCTCGCCGGTTATCGTGTCGTAACTCTTCGGAAGTTCAATAATAAAACGATGTGCATTAGCAGCTTTTGCGGCTTCAATTACTTTTTCTTGCGGGTAATCATTTAAACCGTAAGCAATATTATCCCTTGCAGTTTCATTAAATAACACCGTCTCTTGTGTAACTATTCCCATTAGTTTACGCAGGTTTTCAATAGCTACTTCCTTAATATCAATTCCATCAACAAGAATTCTTCCCGAAGTAGGATCAAAAAATCTTGGTATCAAATCAACCAGTGTAGTTTTTCCGGCGCCGCTGCTGCCTACTAGCGCAATTATTTGTCCGCGTTTTGCAGAAAGATTTATATTTCGCAAAACCAATTCATCCGAATCTTCATAATGAAAACTTACGTTTTCAAAAACTATTTCATTATTAAACCCGTCAATTTTTTTGGGGTTTGCAACATTTTTTATATTTGGTTCGGTATCTAGAATTTCAAATATTCTATCGGCAGCCGCACTCGATTCCTGAATTCTATTATTAACGCTGGAAAGTTCTTTAATCGGCGGCATCAGTTGAAATATAGCAAAAAGAAACCCGAGGAATTCACTGGCTCTTATACTCTTTTCAACAAGCACAAGCTGACCGCCGTAGTAAATTATGATAGCCCCAACCAGGACACTTAAAAATTCAGTCACCGGTCCGGATGAATTTCTAATACGAACCATTTTGAGTGTCAGTTTAAAAAACTTTTTTGTTTCGCGAGCAAATTTAGAATTTTCATATTCCTCTGTACCAAATGCTTTTACTATTTTCACGCCCGATATAGTTTCGTGCAGAACCGTAGTTATATCAGCCATTTTCTCTTGAAGCCTGGTACTCTGCTTTCTTAATTTTAATCCGATCCATGCAATAAAGAACAATGAAAACGGAAGGATAATGACCGAGAAAATAGTGAGCCGCCAACTAATTGAGATAGCAATACCGAGAAACACTACTATAGTAAGAGGTTCACGGATAAGATTAAGAAATACCGCCGATACACTTGCCTGAACAACATTAACATCATTTGTTATGCGTGAAATAAGATTGCCGGTTTTTTCACTTTTAAAATAACTCATGGGTAATTTGTGAAGATGCCGGTATGCCGCATTTCTAACATCCTGAATTACACCCTGCTCTACAAAAGCGAGAAAGTATGCCTGCAGATATCCGAATAAATTTTTACCGAGAAATGCAAACAATATTAGCGTGCATATTTTTAATAAAATGTCGGTTATTGATCCCTCGAAAATCCAATCTCTAAAAGTAGAGACCATGCCCTCCAGAGTTTCGCTAATAAATCCGGGAACAACCTCCGTCTGAACATCGGAGGTATCGGCAGTAACTTCTGTTTTCTTGTCCGATTCCTGAAATAATGTATCGAGCAAAGGTATAGTTAGATATATTGATGCACCGTTGAGAAGAGCATATAATATGGTACACAAAATTGAAGCGGTTAAATGCCTCCAATAAGGTTTAACAAATTCCAGTATTCTAAAGTAAGTTTTCAATTATTAGCTTTACACAAAATGATTACAAATATTTTTTGCTCTTTGCTTCCTCAGCTATTTCAATCAGTTAAATTAAGAATAATAAATTGAAGCACATAAAATTACTTACAGTAAACTGACAAATATTTCTAAAAATAAATTTATGAATTTCAGGAAATAATCCCATAAAGGGCTATAAATAAAAACCAATAAAATAATCGAGCCATAGATTCCCAAATTGCGGATCTTCGCTGTAATTTTATTTGGGAACAAATCAAAGAGGATATGCGACCCGTCTAATGGCGGTATTGGCAGAAGGTTGAATGCAAATAAAAACACATTAAAATAAACCCCGAACCACAAAATATTCTTTAATAAAGCAGAATCCGGAACCAGAAATTTTTCAACCATAAATAGTGATATAAAAAAGAAAAAACTTAACAGTAAATTTGAAAGAGGTCCTGCAGCAGACACAATTGCATCATCTTTTAATGGAGAGCGGAAATTTGAAGCATTTACCGGTACGGGTTTTGCCCAGCCTATCAGCATAAACCCGCTGCTAAATGCAAAAAGCGGCATAGCTATACTGCCTATCAAATCAATATGCTTGATTGGATTTAATGTCAACCGTCCTTCTTTTTCTGCGGTATCATCCCCAAACTTTTTTGCAAAGAACGCATGGGCGTATTCATGCACAGCCAGCGATAAAAAAAAGAATGGCAGAAATGTTAGGAACGATATTAATTTTTCACTTACCTGAATATCCGGCACAACTATTTTCCTCTCGGGTGAAAATCTCGATGGACTTGTTTTATATACTCTCTGTCGATGTGTGTATAAATTTGGGTAGTTGAAATATCAGCATGACCGAGCATTTCCTGCACTGCTCTTAAATCAGCACCTCCCTCTAAAAGATGAGTAGCAAACGAATGCCTGAATGTATGAGGATGAACCGCCTTTTTAATATCAGCTTCTTGAGTGTATCTATCGACTATTTTCCAAATACCCATGCGCGATAGTTTGCCGCCGCGGTTATTTAAAAAAATTATATTATGACTTTTAGTCTTCACTTCCAACAGAGGTCTTGCATTGACTAAGTAAAGTGTAATCCAGTGCACCGCGCTGGTACCAACGGGCACAATCCTTTCCTTCGACCCTTTTCCGAAAACTCTAATAACTTCATCCTTAAATAATAAATCGCCTATCTTCAAATTTATAAGTTCGGAAACTCTCAATCCCGAAGCATAAAATAATTCCAAAATTGCTTTATCTCTAAGCCCTAATCTACTTTCAACATCAGGGGCATCTAAAATTTTATCAACTTCCGCGAAAGAGAGAACAATGGGCAGGTCGCGCATCAGCTTTGTCGAACTTAAATTTTCAGCAGGATTATTTTCAATATAATTATTTACAAACAGATACGTAAAAAATCCTTTAATGGCAGAACGATATCTGGCCGTAGTTGCTGATGTAACTCCAATATCTTTTCGATCTAAAAAATATTCATTTAAGGTTCGCAGCTTAACATCATTAAAATCGGTAATTCCCGATATGTTTAAGAATTCCAATAACTTCATAATATCGTTTTCGTATGAATTGACTGTGTTATCCGATAGATTTTTTTCAAACCTAAGAATAGTTAAATATTCCTTTAGGAATTGCTTCATTTTGAAGGGGCGTCGGGGTTGTTGTCTTCAATTTCATTTTGTTTGGGGTATCTAATCCGCTTGTGATGCTGACCAACCAAAATGTTAATGTAGGATTGTTTAATCTTTTTGAGGTCACTCAACGTTATTGGTGCATCGTCCAACTGACCGTCTTCAACACGCATTTTAATTAAGTTGCCTATAATATTTTCAACTTTCTTCGAATCAGGGTCGGTCATAGAACGAACTGCAGATTCACAAGCGTCTGCAAGCATCAGTAATGCGGTCTCCGCACTTTGGGGTTTAGGTCCGGGGTATCGGAAATCATTAATATCTACTTTCCCTTCTCCGTATAACTCTTTAGCTTTTTCATAAAAATAAGATACAACCATTGTACCGTGATGCATAGGGATAAAATCAATTATGTCTTGAGGAAGGTTATGTTCATTAGCTAATTCAACCCCCTTTTTAACATGATCGATTATTATTTTCACACTTTCTTTGGGCTCCAGAGATTCGTGAACATTTTCGTTGTTCATCTGATTTTCCACAAAATTATCGGGATGAAGAGTTTTTCCAATATCGTGATAATATGCGCCCACTCTAGCTAAGATTGGATTTGCTCCTATTGCCTCTGCAGCATTTTCGACCATCGACCCGATTGTCATTGAATGGTTAAACGTGCCCGGCGCTGACTTTGCTAACTCCCGTAATAACGGTCTATTAAAATCAGTTAATTCCAACAACGTTAAGTCTGTAGTAATTTTAAATGCTCTTTCAAAAAAGATAATTAACCCATAAGCCAATACCGGACTAACTAAAGCATTGGATGCAGCAAATGCGCCTCGTATCAGCATATCTTCCGGAGTAGCCAATCTTTCGAACCCGAATGCGATTATACTTGCGGCATAACCGGTAAGAATAAATAAAAAAGACCGAAATATTTGTGTTCTATTTTTTATATCGCGAACGGTATATGCTGCCAATGCACCAGCAGCAATATTTGTAACAGCAAATACGTAATCATTGCCTCTCAAACCGCCGGCGATAAGTGCAATTACTATGGTCCCATAAAATCCTACTCTTGAATCGAATATAACCGTTAACAGCATTGAGGCAACCGGGACTAAAACGAGAAGTTCAACCGGAGAGTCAACATTTATTTTTCGTACTAGGTATGCGAGAAGACTAATAAATAATATTACAATAGCTATTAGTAATATTTTCTGATTATCATTGTAAATCTTTTTTCTGAATAGATATATGTAAATAATATAAAGTGAAAAAATTAAAATGATATGAATAACTTTACCGACATTCTGCAGTATTCGCTGTACCAATCCCGAATCTTCTCCGCGGGCTAATCTATAAGAATTTATCTTCGCTTTTATATCTTTTGTGATGCGGTCATGCTTTGCAACAATTCGTTCATTTTCGTTTACAATTGATAAGCTGCGCGGCACTTTACTGCTGGCTAATTCTTTCGATTCATCAGTAAAATGCTGGCTGTAAACAATGTTAGGTTCTATAAAATGATCAACATATTCATACACGGCATCGTAAAGTTTATTGCTGATTGATACTCTTCCGCGGATAAAATCATTTATAAAGGAATTTAATTTTGTAGGATCTAAGAAATTTTCAGTATCCAATACTTTTTCGTACTTACCCTCTCTGACAGAAATTTTTTCGTTCCCGATATCTTTTGCATCACGATCGAGTAAATTTCTTTCATAAACTCTTTTTACTAAATCTTCTGCAAGATTCAGCAGTTCTTTAAGGCTTGTCCTGGGTGATTCAGAAAGAAGATTTTCCTGTCTATAAAGATCGAACATTATGAAATAGGCATTATCACTTAAGAAAGTTGTGTTTGATTGCTGATTAGGATTAAATATCTGGGTGTTGAGCAGATTAATAAATTGCTTATTGTATCTGCTTATCGAATCAACCGCGATTTGCTCAAGCCCTAAATGCTTAACAAAAACCGGCAAAACTTGCGCCTCAGCCTCTCTTCTTTCTCTGCTTAGTGTTGAATCATCTTTTAATACTTCAAATGGTATTGAGGCGATCAGATCGTCCTGCAGCCAAATTGAATTTTCAGTAACTTCAAATTCTAGAGATTCGCCTTTCGGGAACATCCATACAATTAAACCGATAGTAACCAGCAGAATTAATATTTTAATTCTTAAACTTTCTCTTAATTTATTTTTTGTTGTTTCATTAACCATTTTAATTTTTCTTCGCTTTAAGAAGTAAATCTAAAAACTCAGCGGTCGCATCTTCATTGTTTGTCCTTTTGGTAGTAAAATCTGCTAATCTTTTTATTTCCGGAACAGCATTTTTAACCGCAATTTTTAATGCTTTCGTTTGGAAAAGAGTTAGATCATTATACCAATCACCTATAACCGCAGAATGTTTGATATTAATTCCAAGATGTTTTGACAATCGCTTTAAACCATTACCTTTTGTAATACCTTTCTTTCTTACCTCAAGATAATATAATCCGCCATGAGATTGCGATTTATAATAATTCGCGTTCAATCCAAATGCGTAAGGGAAATTCATCCGTTCATAAGTATATCGCATATTTTCTCCTGAATCACCTACCAAAACTAGTTCAAGAGTTTTATGCATATAATTTTCGTAAGAGTGAACCTCTCGATACTCTGCACCAAATTTATCCAGCATATTTGGAATCAGTGAATTATACTCAGTATAATAAATTGCTTCTTGATGACAAAGAGCAATCTTAAGTAAATTTTCATCAGCCAGATCAATAGCTTTCTGCACATATCTCTTTGGAACATACGCTTCAAAAATTGTATCTCCATCGGGATAGCTTTTAATTAAAGAACCATCAAGAGAAATTAGGGGAATTCTGATCTTTAATTCGTCAGCATGCTCTGTAAGGGTGTTCTGCAGTCTTCCGGATGCAAAAGAGAACAACACTCCATGCTGTCTAAGTTCTTCCACTAACCCGATAGTCTCATCGCCAATTTCCCCATTAGAGTTAAGTAACGTTCCGTCGAGATCAAAAACAACTAGTTTAATTTTTTTTAATAATTTTTCATCAATCATAAAACAATTTAACTGCTTCCGTAATCTGGAATTATACAATTAACCTATATCAATTGTTCGCTTTCTTAATGTTAAAATAAATAATTATTGCCGATAAAACTGCTAAAAATAGAGCTGCAAATCCTACACCGTAATCTTTAAAAATAATTCTGCCGGTAGCATATAAAGATGAGTAAACAAGTACTACCCCCAGAAGCCAATTAACGAATAATCTTGCGTAACCAGAATCGTATTTTACATCCGGATATTTAGTAGCAAACTTTTTCCAGCCGATTCCGCCGGGATGAATTTTATAATAAAACTTTTTTAGAGTTTCTTCATTTGCCGGTTTAGTAATAAACGTTACAACCAACCATACTAAGGTTGTACCTATAACGGTAGGATAAAGTGTAATGGGTGATTCTATACCAAATCCATAGTGGGCAACCGGATAAATAATTAATGGGGCTATCATCGCTGAAATTTCAGACCAGGCATTTATCCTCCACCAGTACCAGCGTAATATTAGTACCGCTCCTAATCCTGCACTAGCATTGATAATAAATTCCCACGCACCGGAAATGGTTGTGAGAAAATATTTAGTAATCAGCAGAGAGACTATCATCAATAGAATTATTGCAATGCGGGATATTAAGACGTAATGTTTTTCCGTACTTCGCTTATTTATAAACCTTCTGTAAAAATCATTTATCAGGTAGCTTGTACCCCAATTTAACTGGGATGCAATTGTGGACATGTAAGCCGCGAGAAATACTGCCAGCATTAGTCCGAGTAACCCCGGCGGTAAATATTTCACCATTAGCTTGGGATACATTTTACCTGGGTCAACAGTATTTTCATAACTTTCAAAAAATTGTTCATTTTCAAATGCTCTTACTTTTTGAAGCAGCAGAGGATCACCAATTTCTGTTTGGTAGTCGAAACCGGAAACACGTGCGGATGAATAAATATCAAAAGCCTGGCTGTATTCTTCAATAATTTTTTGATCTTGAATCTGTTCGGTAGTGAGTCTTGGTAAAAGAACCATTGCACCCAATGCTACAATTATCCAGGGCCAAGGTCTTAAGCAATAATGAGCAATAGTAAACCAGAGTGTAGCAAACAAAGAATGCGATTCGTCTTTGGCAGACATCATCCGCTGTGCAATGTAACCGCCCCCGCCCGGATCAGCACCTGGATACCAGGAAGACCACCATTGAAGTCCGATGTGTGCTATAAATGCTCCAACCGAGATTGCAAGTGTTCCTCCGAGGATAGGGTCAATAGTACTTGTACCCACATTGGGAGTGAACTCAAAAATCCATTCTGAAAGATTATTTTTTATTCCGTCTATTCCACCAACAGCGGGGATATCAACCACAATATAAGCAAGTATTATTGTGCCGGTCATTGCTACCAGAAATTGAAGCGCATCGATTCTTGCGGTACCGAGCAATCCGGAAGCAGATGCGTAAATTGATATAATTATCATACAAATTATTACTAAAGTAAAGGGATCAAATCCCGGAACGGTAACATCGAATATTTTTTCCATTGCCTTATTAACCCAGGCAAGCACAATACTATTCATAAACAGCCCTAGATAAAGGGCTCTAAAGCCTCTCAACACGGCAGCGGGTTTACCCGAATAACGAATTTCAACAAACTCTACGTCAGTTAAAATTCCTGCACGCCGCCAAAGTTTTGCAAAGAAAAATACGGTGAGCATACTGCCGATTGCCAGATTCCACCAAAGCCAATTTCCAGCAATTCCGTTTTTAGCAACCAGCTCGGTTACAGCCAGCGGCGTATCCGCTGCAAAGGTTGTAGCAACCATTGCAGTACCGGCAACCCACCAGGGCAAATTTCTCCCCGAAAGGAAAAATTGCTGGGTGTCCTGTCCGGCTTTTTTGTAGTAGTAAACAGCAATGCCGAATATTACCAAAAAGTAAACTGCTACAACAAGCCAATCGATAAAATTCATGCCGTGCAAATTAACCTCTTTTGACAAAAATAACTAAAATCAAATTTTGGAAATAAATGATCTATTAAAAGTAAATGTTAATTTTCGGATTTTTTAGAATTTACGATCAAACTAGCTATGTATCCGACCAACATGGTGGAGAATACACCAACTAATGTAAACCAAGTCCAAGCCACAAGATTAAAAAATATTACAAGAGACATAATTAAAATACCGGCTGTAAAAGCAATGATTGCTTCCCGTTGTTTAACCTGTTTAACAAACAATCCCAGCATAAAAGTACCAAGCAAACCGCCGTAAGTAAATGACGCAATGCTCAGCGCAAGTTCAACTACAGCCCGAGAAGAATTCATGAACAACAAAGCTGCACCTATCAGCATTACCGCCCACATGATCGTAAATAAGCGGGATACCTTTAGATCTTTTTCGGGATCATCTTTTTTAACCAGCGGCTTATACAAATCCATCATTGTTGACGATGACAACGAACTGATAGAACCGGCAATTGTCGACATTGCCGCTGCGAATAATCCTGCTATTATGATACCAGATACACCAACAGGAAGCTGCTCAATAATGAACAATGGGAAAATCTCATCAGATTTAATAGTTAACGACGGGTTAAATGCATAGAGAGCCAAACCTACCAAAAGAAAAATGGCAAATTGAATGATGATTATTACACCGCTGCCGATAATTGCTTTTTGACCATTTTTAACTGTCTTTGTAGTTAAAAGTCTTTGTACAATAAGTTGATCAGTACCATGAGAAGCCATTGATAGAAATGCTCCCCCCAAAATACCGCCAAGAAGTGTATAGGGGTCTCTAAAGAATCCGGCGATTCCTTTATCAAATCCGAAATTAATTATTGACAATTTATCATCAGCAGAGGCAGCCGCAACAACAGAAGCCCAGCCATTCGGGAGAAATATTTCGAGAAGGAAATATCCCGCAATAATTGCTCCGCCTAAATAAATAAACATTTGTATTACATCAACCCAGATTACACCTTTAACTCCGCCGGTTGAAGTATAGATTAAAGAAATGATTGCGATGATGATAATCGCCGTAGGATAATTGATATCCAGCATGAGTTTTAATGGAATGGCGGTTGCAAAAAGTCTCACACCGTCCGCGGCAACTCTTGTAAAGATGAATACAACCGAAGCATATTTACGTGTTGGTTTACCGAATCTATTTTCTAGAAATGAATAAGCGGTTGAAAGTTC
>JAENZU010000079.1 GCA_016841125.1 Melioribacter sp.
AGGTCCGCCTGTTTGGGAACCGAATAGGAACATAATTTCTTTCACTTCCAAACAAAACGGAAATTACGATATCTTTGCAGTCAATCCCGACGGTACCGGGTTACACAGAATTACAGAAAGAGCGTACGACGAGATCTATCATTTTTGGTCGCCGGATGGAAAACTGATTGTATTTGACGGAACCGACGAAAATGGAAACTACGACATTTACATTATGAATACCGAAACCAAAAAAATAGAAAGATTGACTACAGACGAAAGATATGAAGGCGGACCCATTTTTGTTGAAGCCAATTAAACTTAACAGTGAACCTAAGATTTAAAATTACAGATGGCGGTGAATAAAAATAAAAAGCTGGTTACAGAATTCAGCGAAATTCTAAATTTCAATTCCACAACTAAAACTAAGGACTGGTGGGAAAAATACATGAAACATGTAATTCCCTTCCGCGGTGTCGGCATACCCAAAATACGAAAACTCCTTTCCGAATTTTACAAAGAAAAGAAATTGAACCAGTTTAGTGAGAATGATCAATTTTCGCTTGCTTTGGAGTTTTTTACGGGTAAATATTCGGAAGATAAAATGACGGGGATTCTTTTCATTCAAAACTACCTTCTGGAAAAGGTAAATCCCGGTGAAGCACTTTCCGAATTCGAAAAAATATTTGAAAAGAATTTGATTTATGATTGGAATATTTGTGATTGGTTTTGTGTTCGAAATTTAGGACCAATGATCGAAATTTGCGGCAGAAAAACAGCCGAACGAATAAGTAGCTGGCATAGCTCCGAAAATCTTTGGCAGGCTAGGTCTTCTGTAGTTGCTTTCGTTTATCTTAACGACAAAACTAAGTACTTGAAATTAATTGAAAAGTCATGCAAAAAATTAATTATGAAAGAGGAACGATTTGCAAAGACAGCTGTGGGGTGGATGCTGAGAGAGATTTCAAAAAAAGATGAAATTTTTGTGAAAAATTTTGTTTCGGAAAATAATAATTATTTTTCGAACGAAAGCCGGAAAAATGCGTTAAAATATTTATAATAAATCTATTCTGTTATCACATTAAGTTTTTCTAATTCAATCATAATTGTCTTTTTAATCTTTTTGCTTACCGAAGTCCATTCGTATTTGCCCACACAAAAATTATGACCGTTTTCTCCCATCAACTTACATTTATCAGGATTTGCGATTAACATCATTAGTTTATTTGCAAGTTGATCAATATTATACGGTTCTACTTTGTAGCCGTTAAAATCATCAATCACTAACTCAGGAACAGCACCTAAATTTACTGCTACTACAGGGAGTTTAAATCTCATAGCTTCCACGAATGCAATACCGAAGGGTTCGCAAAGTGTGGGAAGACAGAAAACGGCAGCAGAATTATAATATGCCGTTACTTCTTTGGGAGGAATTTTACCTGTTATGTTACAATTGGGAATATCAATTTCTGGAGTTGGGCCCACTATTGTCAATCTCGCATCCGGATGGACTTTAAGCACTTTTCTGAAGGCCTCCACTAATTGAGGTCCCCCTTTTCTTTCCCAATCAATTCCAACAAATAAAATGTTTTTACTTGAATATTTATCGGTGTAATCATTTTCGTCTTTCAAATGATTTACATTACTGCCGGTAAAAACAAGTTCTATTTTCTCTTTAGCGATACCATACTTTTCCTCAAGAGTTTTACCAATATTTCTACTCCAGATGAAAATTCTTTCTGAATTGGTGTAAATGTTTTTTTCTAAACTAATCCATTTATTTGAGTTCTGGTGCCATTTATTCGTAAATGGGAAATTATAATATTCTAGATGAACAATATCTGTGTAAACAAAATGCAGTACACCTGGTGTGCTGCCGTCAAACAAAAAGCACATTTGGAAAGTAAACGGATAACCTTTTTTTAAAGTGATCTCATTCAAAATTTTTTTTACTTGATTGAATATATATGTTGTTCTCATGAAATAGTACTTTAAGGATTTACTCCCCAGCAAGTAGTGAATGGAATATTCTTTGAGTATAAAAAAGAGATTAATTACAATTAAAAGTTTCTTTTTTTTGATAATCTCAAGAATATTTATCACATCAACATCCCAACCCTCAAATTGTTTTTTGAATTCAATTAAAAGGTTGTCTTTCATCGGGTGACTTACACCGTCGACAATAAAAGCTGTTTTTTTTATCATATTATTTGTTAAGATTTACACATTAGGTTCAAAAAGTAAACTGAAACATCATGATAAATATATTTGAAATCTTTTAATCTTCGATATCGGGCAGGTTTTTTAGGTGATCTTTAATAAAATAATATCCGGTTTCCAAGCTATAACCAAACCAGAACAAAATACCTGTGAATTTGAAGCCATCTTCTAAAACATGTTGAAGTGAGCCTAGTGATCCTGAATATTTGTCGGCAATAATTGAAAGAGCTAGAAATAGAAAGCCGGCAATCAGAATCGGCAGATTGGTTTTTAGTAATGTCTTTCTATAATAAACAAATATTGCTACTGAAAATAAAATGTAAAATAATTGAGTGAATTTTTCCGGGATTCCCAAATTATGTCTGTAAAATTCTTCGTGTAATAGAAATAGATCATCAAGCATAAGAAGCGAAGAAAGAGTACCGAAGAAAATCAAATAATAAAAATGTGATTTGTCGTTGAAGAGTTTTCTAATCAAGAAAGCGCTGAAATAAAGCGTGACAACGGATCCGGACCAGAAAAGTATTCCTAATTGCGAAAAAGAACCTTTATAAAACGGCTCATTGAAAAGCTGAAGCGGATCCCGGCTGAAATCCGAAAATGGTATTTGATAGATTTTGCCCGCAATTGAAAACAGGGCTACTACTAAAATTGAAAAAGAGAATACAGCCAATGAGAACTTCAGCCCCTTTTTCAATCGCTCGTTTGAAAGCTGAAGTAAATCAAACTTTGTGCTTGAATCTTTCGAAATAAAACCGATGGAATTGAAGTGAATTGTGATATTGTCGATCAGCAATTCTTTTTTCATGTACCGAAGCAGCGAATAAATAAATAATATCACTCCGGTGAATTCCAACATTTCTTCAATTGTGGATAAAACTTTGAAATCAAAAGTTTTCAAACCGCCGTTTGCCGAATAAATTCTGGCACCGAGCATTTCGAATCCGACTGCGCCCAAAATAAAAACAAAACCGGAAGATATCATCATCCATTTTGTCTTTTGCGGAAGATTCAGCAAAAATTTGTAATAGTAAACTATAAGAAATACAACTCCAATTGCATATGGGATTATCCAGGCAAAATAGAATATTCCTTCGAAGTCGTACTTTGCCCGGAGGAATTGGGTTGTCCTTTCGTGGATCATAAAAAATTCATCTACAGAAAGAAATAGGAAGAGCAGAGCAAGAACTGCCCATTTTGTAAATTCTTTTTTGTTGTTTCTCTTCAATAAAAAAATGAAAAATAAAATAAGCGAAGAAGTAAAAAGTAAAAGTGATGAGTAAAAGGAAGGGAGATTTTTTTCTTCATCAAAATTAAAAAATTTCGATAGTGATGAAGCGCTGCTGAGATTTAAGTCAGAACCGAAAAACACAAAAATTATATGGGGCACCAGCAGAAGTAAAACTATAACAAAAAGAAATACACCAATACGAGCCGGCTCAATCATAATTTTCATAAAATGAAATTATAAATAAAAAGAGCCGAAAACAACTTCGGCTCTTCAAATATATAATATTGGAATAACAATTATTTCATCAACATCATTTTCTGCGAAGATGTATAATTGTTTACTGTAATTTGGTACACATAAATACCGCTCGGCAGATTGGAAGCATCAAATTCGTATGAATACGTTCCTGCTGCAACTTCTTTATTTAAGAGTGTTGCAACTTTCTCACCCAGTAAGTTATAAACCGCTAAGTTAACAAATCCATTTTCAGGAATTGAATAATTTATAACAGTTGAGGGATTGAAAGGATTCGGATAATTCTGTGCTAAACTGTATTCTGTAGGTACAGTATTCAGGTCTTGACTAACACTTGTCGGAATAATTGTTTCGAACGGCAGCGAAGTACCTGTAACTGCAACTAAATTCGGCGACAAGAAATAATCCATACCTTCAATATCGACGATGTAATCTGCAAGATATCCTATGTATGCGTCGGTAACAGAAATTTTGAAGAATCTATTAAAGTCGGATGCATAAAGGAATCCATCCGGATGAGAAGTCAGAGATTCAACTTTGCCAGATGTTTCGATTTGGCGTACATAAGAGATATCGCCACCAGGGAAGCTGTCGAATTTCCAAATTTCACTTTCGCCTGTTGTATTAGTTTTAAGCAAATAAACTGTCCCGTTCATATGGGTTGTCATTCCGTCGGAACGGAAATCCCCCGCAACGTTCAACGTTGCAACTTCGGTAACGGTACCATCGGTCATATCAACTGTATATAGTTTTTTAGTGCTCTTTCCTAACGCATACAGAACTCCGTTATAAAACATTAAACTGGAAATTTCATCCGGAGAATCGCCGCTTGGAACTGCAGGAAGACCTGTATCGCCAATATAAATTGCCTGCACCGGCGTTAACTGATTCTGATCGAATTGACCATTTTCAATTTTGTAGATTTTTGAGGTACCTACATTATTAACGATATACATTGTTCCGTTCGGTTCAATAATAAGATCTTCAAGGTCTTTATCACCTTGAATACCATTAATCACACCTTCAACATTTAGGAAAGCGCTGTTGATGTCTAAAGAATAATAATAGAGTTTGCCGTCAACATCATCACTTACAGCAAAAATAGTCATAAACGGATACTGAACGACCGTCGTCCATTTTTTAATTACGGAATTGGAATAAACCATAACTTGCTGACTATTCAACATGCTAGCTCTTATTTCGTCAATTCCGGAATTTATTCCATTATAGGTAAATGTTGCTTCTCCGCTTGCATCAGTAACGTCGGAACCGGTTGTTCCTGCATGCGGACCATTTACAACTTCAAAATCCACATTTCTTCCAACAATCGGGTTGCCGAGATCGTCCTGTACTTTTGCGGTAACAGTGTGAGAAGTACCGACAGGATTGGTAGCATTGAGAGGTGAAAGCAAAATACCTTCACCAACAACTGCTGTGGTAGATGCTAGATACAATCCGGCAAAGAAAATATTATCGTCATTTGAAGGATTCTTTGTGAAAACAGAAATTGTGTTATCACCGTCATTTACGAACGGAAGCAGATTATAGAGTTCATCATCATAATCATAATTTGTTGGTGCTGCATTCGCATCCGGAGGATTCGCATTTGAATCATCAAGCCCGCCAACAGTAATTAGTCCTCCGTTTGCGGCTGCGCCGTCGTCCTGCCCGCCGGCAGATGAAGTAATTCTAGTTCCGTTTACATCAACCTGACTAATTTGATTTTTTACGCTTGTTGTCTGGTATCCGAATGAAATTCCAAGAGACATGTCTAAAAGTAAATTAGGATCTCCCAGGTTGATTGGCTCTGCCAATGCGATGGCAAAATTATCTCCGGCAACAGCCTGAGCACCGAACAACAGAACAATAGTGTTGCCCGTCGTCTGGTTTGGATCATCAAAAATTACAACTAAAATTTCACCGTCAATTCCCGCAGGAGATACCTCAGTAATAGTAAAATCAACTCTGCCTGGGGCTGCGGCATCAATTTTGGTTTTTACTAAAGAAGTAACCTCCGCCCAATGATTCCATGAGTTAATACTGCTTGGAGTTGAAATTGCCCAACTAACAGGTTGTCCGTCAATCGAAACGTGCCCGTCGTTAAGCTGCCTGCCTGAGAAACCGGTACTTGCCGCAGCTAAATAAGCAGAGCGTACAGTTGCTCCGGCTGGTTTTTCCACCTGAACCGTTCCGCCATTTGTTCCGTCTACAGACCAAGTTATGAAACCTGTCTCTGTTACTACAGGAACAATTGAACCTAATTGCGGTTGAGTTAGTGGTAAGTTGTCTTTGTTTGTACCAATATCCTGAGCGAATACGCTCGAGATACCAAGCACCAAAGACATAAAAATAATACGAAATTTACTCATTTATCCTCCTACTAATTGTTTGTGAGTTTCAAAATTGTCGTTTCTTGTCTCCAATTTTAAAAATCCAATACAGTCGCAGGATACAAAGAACATATATCAGAATTGGGAATAAATACAGAATAATACCATGAATTTATTATTTAATTATTCAATAATTGGAATTTCATGAATTTCGGACAATTAATCCAGAAAAATTTAAATTATTTTTCAAATATAAAACATTATCTTAAAATGTCTGCAAAATGAGCCAAATTTCAACTTTTCGAAAAAAATATTTTTTTATTTTTATTAATAAATTGCAATAAATTTATATTTATACTTTAATTAATTAAATAAAAGGACAATATGGCTTCTGAAAAAATCAACGCGTTACGGATTCGAAATCTCGTAGATGAAATTCCCGGAATTAGTGAAAAGCAAATGTTCGGCGGAATCGCATATTTATTAAATGGAAATATGGCTTGCGGAATTCATAAAGATCATCTAGTTGTAAGAGTAGGGAAAGAAAATTATCAGGAATCGTTAAATAGGAAGCATGTCCGGGAATTCGATATAACAGGAAGATCAATGAAAGGCTGGATAATGATTTTACCAAAAGGATACGAAAACGATGATGAACTTAAATTCTGGGTGAAAAAAGGAATTGATTTTGCAAAAAGCCTTCCCAAAAAATAAGTATTAATTAATAAAAAAAGAGGCTATCTCAAAGAATTAAAATAAAATTACTTTGAGACAGCCTCGAAAAGGTAATAAATCAATTGACTATTTAATCAGCAGCATTTTTTTAGTCATATTAAAATCTGATGAATTCAGGCTGTAAATGTAAATTCCGCTCGATAGATTGCGTGCGTTAAATTCATAAGTATAAGTTCCTGCATTCTTCATTTCGTTAACCAGAGTTACAACTTCTCTTCCTATCGCATCATAAATCTTTAATGTGGTCATGCCTTCTGTTGGCAAAGAGAAGGAAATTAATGTGCTCGGATTAAATGGATTCGGGTAGTTCTGAGATAATTCGTATTCAGTCGGCAAGCTGCCGTTTTCGTCAGATACGCTAACAATTCCGCCAACTTCCTGAATGGCAGCATTCAGCAAACCAACAGTGAAAGCAGGATTGTGAATACCAAAACTTCTATCTTCCTCAACCCAAATGTAAGCGTAAGCCGCCTTCATAATTGATGAAGTTAATGTCGAGTCATCACTTGAATCTGAAACTGCATCTTCTCCAACAGGAGGCAGTAACAATGCAAGCTTTGTCATCAAACCATGAACTTCTAACTGAAGCCCTTCTGCAACTCCGTTTCCATCATGATCGGCATTACCGTTTTTATAATATTTTTTATCTTTAAAAGTAGGACCAACATTACCGTGACAAGGGGCACATGCTTCAACATGATCATTTCCTTCGGCATCATTCATATTAAATGAGTGTCCGCCGACAAGAATAACATTCCCTTCAGCATCAACGCCTTCTTCTCCTGCCATGTGACAATCAACACAGGCGTTTACTGTTGCAACATCATGCGGTGAACTTGGCAATTCAATCCCAAAGTCGGGTGCATTAGCGCCAATTAACATATCAGCCTGCGGACCGTGATGAGGACCATAGTGAGAGCTGGCATTTCCCACGTCGGCAGAATATGTTGCAGCTTCGCGGCGGCTTCTGTGGCACTGCATACAAACTGCGCCAAAACCGTAGGCTTCCATTGTAATCGGAGTACCATCACCAAGCTGTGTATCCGCAAATCTTAATTGATGTTCGATTGTAGCATCATGTGGATCGTGACAAGTGGCGCATGTAATTTTGGTAACCGGCGGGACTTCGGCAATAGAACCCGGTAACCCGGAGCTGTTAACTGGCCTGTCTTCCTTAATCCATTGAACAAAACCTGAACCGCTATGACAAGCCGCACAACCGGCAGAAGCACCGCGGGGAACAAATGCACCTACTGAGTGACCGCCATGAAAACCCCTGCCATCGAACTCTGTAGCGTCAACGCCGGAATAAAGCCATTGTTCCCCAATAACGTGATGTGTGCCTGCATTATGGCAAACATTACAGCTACCAACACCGAGATCATCAGATATATTAAATCTATTTCCGTTATGTAAACTTCCGGGTCCGTGGCATGACTCGCATTGAACATTAGCTCTTGCCATTGCTTCGGGATATACAGTGGATAATGAGTCGAACATACCAGGCATTAGAGTGTCGGGAAATACGAATGAAAAATCATCAAATCCATTATTATTAGCAGCTTCGTCAAATCCGGTTGTATGGCATGAAACACAATTATTGCTGAAGTGTGTTCCTTTTTCACCATCCAAACCTTTTTTTAGTGCTTGCCCGTGACCGGTTTGCAGCCACTTATCATATTTGAAATCCCAAAAGGTGGAGTTGTGACAAACCTTGCAATTTATGGTTCCCGTGGTTGCACCAAGATATAATCCGGCACTTATCCTCACTGTATCGGATACAGTTCCATCAGTAAATTGAATTGAATAGATTCCTGTAAGATCTGGTACAAAAGTATTTATTTGGGTTGAAGCATTCATATCTTTTGTAGTTCCAAAAGCTGCAGCAGAACCGGCCGGCTTCTCTAAAAATGTCCAATTAGGAGAGGTTAAAGTTGAATCTTCCCAATAACCTTTTAGATAAACTTTTGTTTCTATTCCAACATTTTTCATCCCTGTGGAAACACGGTTAAAATATTGCTCAACAGAATCTCTCTCAACATCTCTGGGAGATACTCCGTGGGTTACCACCTTAAGTTCTTGCGCATTTGTGATCGACAAGAACAAAACAACAAATAGAAATATGGAGATTGTTTTTATAATCTTCATATGTAATTCCTCCTGGTAATAGAATTTATTTATAGCTTTTTGTCTTATTATTGAGTTAACTAAAAACATTTTAATGTAAATACCGAACTTCGTTATTTGTTACTTTTAAATTATTTTATAACAATAAACTAAACAAAAGGACACAAAAGTACTTTACTTAGTAAAGTAATGTTACAATTTAGCGATTTAGAATATATGAAGCAATGAGATAAAGCAGTCGCAAATTATAATTACTCCTTTTGTGTAATTTTGTTTTGCGCAGTAAAAGTAACAGTCAATTAATTGATTGTAGTATTGAATGATCGGAGAAAATATTTAAACCTAATTTTCGCTCAAAATGGAACAATAACGCACTATATTCGATATAATATCTTTGGATTTATTATTTGTTCGTTTTAATTTGAGGTATATATGAATGAGGTTGATGAAGAGCTAAAAGGATTGACCGGGCAAGAAGCAAAACAGCAATTAAAAAAATTCGGACCAAATTCCCTCCCAGAAAAAAAACAACCCGCCTACATTAAATTCCTACAATATTTATGGGGACCAATTCCCTGGATGATTGAAGCAGCTTTAATATTATCTGCAATTGTGCAGGATTGGGTTGACTTTGCAATAATTTTACTCCTATTAATTGTAAATGCAGTTGTTGGTTTTGTTGAAGAGCATCAGGCGGATAATGCGATTGATTCTCTCAAAAAAAGTCTTGCTCTAAAAGCAAGGGTGAAAAGAGACGGTAAGTGGAAATCGATTTCGTCCGAGGAGGTAGTTCCAATAGATTTGGTTCGTTTACGTCTCGGTGATATTATTCCGGCAGATGCCGAATTGACCGGGGAGGGAACTATCAAAATTGATGAATCTGCCTTAACCGGAGAATCTCTTCCGGTTGACAAAAAATCCGGTGATACAATTTACTCAGGCTCCATTGTAAAACAGGGTGAAATGACGGCGGTGGTTTCGGCAACTGGTGCAAAAACATATTTCGGAAAAACCGCTTCCCTTATTGAAGGTGCAAATAACGTAAGCCATTTTCAGAGAGCGGTTTTAAAAATAGGCAACTATTTAATAATTATTGCAATTGTGTTAGTGGTGCTAATTCTGGCAACTTCAATTTTTAGGGGCGATGACTTTTTAGAAATACTCCGATTTTCTCTGGTATTAACAATTGCTGCAATACCGGTTGCAATGCCGACGGTTCTTTCCGTTACAATGGCGGTGGGCGCAAAGCTTCTGTCAAAAAAACAGACAATTGTAAGAAAGCTCTCCGCAATAGAGGAACTGGCAGGTATTGATATTTTATGTTCGGATAAAACCGGCACTTTAACAAAGAACGAACTTTCTTTGGGCGAACCATTTTTGATTGATGGAGAGACAAATGAAAATTTGATTTTATGTGCGGCTCTTGCTTCAAAAGAAGAAAATGAAGATCCTATCGATATGCTAATACTCAACAGCATGCCGGATAAAAAAGAACTTGGTTCATACAAAATAAATTCGTTCACGCCGTTTAATCCGTCGAGCAAAAGAACCGAGGCTGCG
>JAENZU010000080.1 GCA_016841125.1 Melioribacter sp.
ATTTTTGTGCTTCTTTTCGTTCTGCTTACTTCAACAAAATTTATTAAACCGGTTAAATTAAATAATAGATGGGGTTATTTAGCCGGACTCCTTTCAGGCATGTTCGGCGGAGCATTTAATACTAACGGTCCGCCTGTGCTGATATATTTCTTTCTTATGGGTTGGGATAAATTAAGGTTCAAAGGACAAATAACCGGGTTTTTTATCATCACTTCCACTTTAATTGTAATCAGTCATATTGCTGCGGGTATCACCACAAAGCAGGTTTTAATTGATTTTGTTTTTCTGCTTCCCGTTACTTTAGCCGGAATATTTTTAGGAGTTAAGCTATTCGGCAAGATCTCATCCGAGCTGTTCAATAAGATTATACTGGTATTTCTATTGTGCGTTGCAATTTTTCTGATATTTTAGATTTATTGAATAAAGCAGTATAAACTCGTTAAAATTTAAACTATTTCTCATTTTGAGTCGATCATGGCGCAATTTGCCACTAAAAATCGGAATTTAATCGTCAAAAAATAGTTATTTCCTGCTATTTACTAATAATCGTCTCATGACTAAATTTACCCACTCTTTTTTATACATTGGCATTTTATGGCAAGGGGATTAGTAGCAGGCACTCGGGTTTTTTGTTGTTGAAGTTAAAGGTGCAAATGTTCGGGGTATTTTAAGACATAACTAAAACAGCAGGATCTCAAATCTTCACAGAAATGAGATCTTTTTTTATTTAAAACTCTTCTGAAACCATCAACCAAAATTTTTTCAACAAAAACTTTTACCAATTAATTGAGTAATCGTTATATTCAAGGTTAACTTATCTTAAATAAAGCCGAACAATATGAATAAATTTGAACTGGTATCAAATTATAAACCCTCGGGTGATCAGCCGAATGCAATAAAAGAATTGCTAAGCGGAATAAAAAACGGGGACAAGCATCAAGTTTTATTAGGCGTTACGGGAAGCGGTAAAACTTTTACAATGTCTAATGTAATTAAAGAACTTAATAGACCAACCTTAATAATTTCACACAATAAAACACTTGCGGCACAGCTTTACTCGGAGTTCAAATCATTCTTTCCGAATAATGCGGTCGAATTTTTTATAAGCTATTACGATTACTACCAACCGGAAGCTTATGTTGTTAAGCGCGATCTTTACATCGAAAAAGATTTTTCAGTAAATGAAGAAATTGACCGCCTGCGCCTGAAAGCAACAACCGCTTTAATTGAAGGAAGAAACGATGTAATTATTATTGCCAGCGTAAGCTGTATTTACGGTATCGGAGCGCCGGATCAATTTGCAAAGCGGATAGTGTTCCTCCGCAAAGGGGATGAGATTGAACGCAAGAAGTTTTTAAGAATGCTAATTGATATTTATTATACCCGCAATGATATCGAATTTACACGCGGAACATTTAGAGCCCGCGGTGATGTAGTCGAAATAATTCCGGCATATCAATATGAAGAAGCTGTGCGCGTAGAATTTTGGGGCGATGAAATAGAAAGGATCTCAATAATTGATTCTGTAACGGGTGAAGTTTTAAAGGAAGTTGAAACAATTCCGATCTACCCTGCAAAATATTTTGTAACAACCAGAGAGCAGGCAGATAGAGCGATCGTTACTATCGAAGCGGAATTAAAGGAAAGACTTGATCAATTTTACAAAGATGAAAAATATCTCGAAGCTCAGAGATTGGAGCAGCGAACCAGATATGATATTGAGATGATACGCGAGATCGGCTATTGTTCCGGCATAGAAAATTATTCCCGGCACATGGATGCCCGCCCGCCAGGTTCGCGCCCCTCATGCTTGTTCGATTATTTTCCTAAAGATTATTTGCTGATAATTGATGAGTCGCATGTTACAATACCGCAGGTAAGAGGTATGTATAATGGCGACAGATCCCGCAAAGAAGTTTTAGTTGAATATGGATTCAGACTGCCTTCTGCAATGGATAATCGTCCATTAAAATTTGAGGAGTATGAAAATTTAACCAATCAAATAATTTACGTAAGCGCTACACCCGGACCTTACGAAATGGAAAAAACCGGCGGTGCATTTATTGAACAAATAATACGTCCAACCGGACTTATTGATCCCGAAATTGAAGTGCGCCCGATAAAAGGTCAGATTGACAATTTGATTGGTGAGATCAGATTAAAAACTTCAAAAAAAGAGCGGGTACTTGTAACTACCCTTACAAAAAAAATGGCTGAAGATTTGACCGATTACTTAGATAAGCTGAACATAAAGGTGAGATATATTCATAGCGATATTGATGCTCTTGAGCGGGTTGAAATTATACGTGATCTGCGTGTGGGGGATTTTGACGTGCTGGTCGGTGTAAACCTTTTGCGGGAAGGACTCGATCTGCCCGAGGTTTCGCTAGTGGCAATTATCGATGCCGACAAAGAAGGATTCCTCAGAAGTGAAAGATCATTAATGCAGACAGCCGGAAGGACAGCCAGGAATGTAAACGGTAAAGTTATAATGTACGCTGATAAAATTACGGAATCGATGCGAAAAACAATTGCCGAGACCAACCGAAGACGCAAAATTCAAGTTGAATATAACGAAGAGCATGGTATAACGCCTAAAACAATTTACAAAAGCCGAGAAGAAATTCTCTCTTCTACATCAATTGCAGAACTTAGAAAGAAAGACGGGTTTCAGCAGGAAACCCCATTTTCAAAAGTTGCGGAGCCTATAATTAAATATATGACAAATGATCAAAAGCAGGATCTCATCGATCAGATGAATGAAGAGATGATAAATGCAGCAAAAGATTTGGAGTTTGAACGCGCGGCTTTTCTGCGTGATGAAATTGAAAAATTACAGAAAATGTTAAAATAGTTTGATCAGAAATTTTGGGATATAAATATGAAATATAAAGAGTTGTTCAAAGAAGGACCGAAGGTTAGTGCAATTAGTTACGGGGCTTGGGGAATTAGCGGTAGAGATTGGGGTTCAACCGACGATCAGCAATCAATAGAAGCTTTACACTCTGCGCTCGATGCCGGCGTTAATTTAGTTGATACTGCCGATGTTTACGGATTCGGGCATTCCGATAATTTGATCCGGCAGGTTTTGGCAGATAGAAAAGAGAAGAACATAATAATAGCTACCAAAGCCGGTAATGATTTTTATAATTTTATAGATGAAAACGGAGATCCGAAGATAACTCCCAATTACAAAAAAGAATATTTAATTGGTGCTGCCGAAAAAAGCTTAAAAAGGTTAAACGTTGACGCGCTCGATTTATTACAGCTTCACAGTCCGTCAACGGAGATTCTTAAAACTGAAGATCCATGGGAAGCCCTCTATCAATTGAAAAAGGATGGAAAAATTAGATATGCAGGATTAAGTGTTCAATCATTTAAGGAAAGTGAACAGGCTTTCTTTCTCGATCAGTATCACGATATTTTAAATGTTTTACAGGTCCGCTATAATTTACTTGAAAGAGATGCCGAAGAAATTCTTTTTCCGAAAGCGAAAAAATACGGCATTGGAGTGCTCGCACGGATTCCGCTGCTGTTTGGATTTTTAACCGGCAAGTATAATATTGATTCAACATTCGGGGATGATGATCACCGGAGATTCAATCTATCAAAGGAAAATTTAGAAAAATATATTTCCCGTTTAAAAGGTTTAAATTCATTTTTTCAAAAGAATAATGAATACACCAAGGCGCAATTGAGTCTGGGGTTTTTGGCTAATAGCAAATATGTTACTGCGGCTATACCGGGAGGAAAAAATCCAAAACAAGTTACTGAAAACTGCAGTGCTGCAGATCTTCCGGCAGAAATCTTTGATGAGCTTTATTCATAAATTACAATTCTATTAATTGTGTATAAGGCAAACGGTAAATTCTGAATGTTCCATAAAAGACGTTTTTTATTTCCCGTATCAATTCCGCATTCGCATCGATCAAATTGGCTTCTAAACTTTTCATTCCGCTTTTAATCCTATTTTGAAATTTATGATCGGAGTAAATGCTGCTTTTCGTCGTCACAAATTCTTCCGAAGGATTTTGTTCTTGGACGATAACAAAATCGAATGGTATTTTAACAATTTCCGGTTGATGACTGTGGAATGAAATGTATTTTGAATTTCGGAAGATATCCCATAATATCAACGGACCTAAAACCGGTTTCCCTTCAAAATCAGCCGCTTCAAAATTCGATTTGAAAACCTCATAGTTTGCATTTTGATTTTTAACAGTAAAATAAATATTTCCGGTGATGGAAATAGCTATCAATACAAAAGCTGCTGCTAAAACAATTCTTTTTTCTTTTACTGCTATATATAGTGAATATAACAAATTAGCTGTCATTATCGAATAAAGCGGCAGCAAAATAGAAAGATACCTTACATTTTTATTTTTTAAAAAAATCATTTCAACTGATATTATTAATGCCAGCAGGGCAACAATTCTTATTATCTTTATTTTGCTGCGGAATGCAAAAATCCACGAAACTAAGATCATTAAAACTATGTGAACGCGGTATGGGATCTGCATAAAATCCTGATACCTTTCAATTTCAGAAGCTATACCGGCTAGGTTGAAAGTGAAGCCGGCATGCATATAACTTGTCAAATAATTAAGTATTCCGTATTGATCGAACATTCCCTTTGTATGCATCAGAAAAATTGATATGAAAATAATTACCATTCCGCCGGATAAATAATGCAAAGCCGACAATGCTGAATCCCGGTAACCATTTGACTTATTTTTAAAAATGATCAGCACAATGAATAATGCAGGATAGATCAAAATGAAATTTGGATGAAGCCCGAATGAGATAACCGTAAATATACCCGCCGCAATCAGGAAATATTTATTTCGAGTGTTCCCATTTTTGTCAAAAATTAAAATTAAAATAAATACCAAACTCAATGCAAGGATAGCATCTGAACGGACAGCATTTGAGACAATGAAAAACAAATTATCGAAAGCCAATATTGATGAGGCGAAAACTGCGGCGATCCAACTGTTGAAAATTTTTAAAGTGAAATGATAAGTTAAAATAATTAAGAGTAAGGAAAGAAAAGTTGTGAGTAATCTTGAATATTCAATCTCCTTCGGAAACACAAAATGCCACCCGACCAGTAATGATTCGAAAACCGCAAGATGATCTAATTTTTGAATTCCGGAAGAGTGATGAATTGAGTTAACTTTGAACCCGCCGTTTTCAATTGACTGATAAGCGGTAACCGAGTGCCAGACTTCGTCAACGGTTATTCTTTTATCATTAAAAAAAAAGGATTGCACTAAAAAAATAGCTGAGATAATTATCAGCGGCGAATAGCTCTTGAAAAGATTGTGATTAGACACTTTATTTTTTGACTCTATTTAACGCCATTTTCGATGAAGCAGGAACCGAAGAAGTTTTCAGACTTTCGAAATAAGAATAAAAAACTCCATAGTGAATAAAAACCAATAGTAATGAAAATCCAATTACTAAAACAGAATTTATTTCTAAAAAGATTAGATTATAGGTTATCGCCATTAAAAGCAGAATTGAAGCCAATAACTGCGGCATTATCAACCAATGCTGCGATCTATTCGTCCTTTCTTTTGGAGTGGGAATGAACGGAATATTTATTTTAAATACCGCCGATAAAAATGCCGAAGTATAAACGGGCCAAGTGCCAAGGACTAATATTATTCCCCTTAAATTAAGACCCGGCGGAGTTTCTTTTACTTTAAATGATCTACGAATGAATATTTGTATAATAAAAAACATAAACAATACCGGCATAGAGTGAAGTAAATATTCGTTAAACTCAATGAGAATATTTTGATTTAGCAGGGCAGTAAGTGCAAAAATAATATGAGCTACAACAACCAATCCGGCTAAATAATAAGTCATGCGATTAACATAACTGATGTGATGATTAAGTTTGAGTTTAAAGAAGAGTTTCGGATAGTGAATGAACAACGTATCAAAAACACCTCTGGACCATTTAAATTGCTGCTTGAAGAATGCGGCGAGATCTTCCGGCACTAATCCTTTTGCCAGTATCAGAGGAACATAAGCAGACTTCCATCCCTTTGCATGAAGGTGAATCGAAGTATTGAGGTCTTCCGCCAATCCGGGTTTATAACCGCCCAAATCTTTAAGAGCCTCTCTTCTAAAAATTGAATTGCTGCCGAAAACTACTGCTGAATTTAATCCGTCCATCCCAAACATCGTTGTCCCGAAAAAATCATCGTTCATTTTACTGCATGCTTCTGCTACATAACTTACATCGGAGTTATAATGGTCCAGAGCAATTTGAACCACACCTATTTTGGGGTCATCAAAATAGCCGAGTGATTTTTCCAAATAATCTTTATTAGGCAGATGATCCAGATCGAACACTGCAATTAAATCTCCCTCCGAGTGATTAAGCGCATTGTTTATGTTGCCTGCTTTGTAGTCTTTGTTATTGCTTCGTTTAATATAAACTGCGCCATAACTTTCAGCCTTCGATTTGATGTAACCGTTATTTCCATCGTCTATCAAATATGTTTTATGCGGGTATTCAATTTTATTGGCAGCCTCAAGAGCCTTTTCGATTAGATATTCAGGTTCGTTGTAAATCGGCAGAAAAATATCAACTTTAAGATTCGGTGGAGCAAGCTTATCGGATGGATATTTTGCTTTCAAATAAATAAACCAGAGAAAATAAACCTGCGCAACAATATGAAATAACGCGCCTGCAAATATTAGTTTCAGCCAATAGCTTCCTATAATACCTAATTCAATCCACCAGTAAATGTAGTAAAATGATGAAAGGAAGCCCAAAAGGACTAAGATATAAATTGAGATTTTTTCTTTTTTATTCATAAGATATTTCTACAAATCGATTTATGGAATTTGTTTATTTACTACAGCAGCCTTTCTAATAACTAAAGAATTCTCTTTAGAATTCTGTGATTTAATATGTTTCTTATTCAACCTTTTTGCTTTTATAAGTGATGCTGCATAAGCATATGGACCTAGCATGTTCCCAAATATTTCTAAGGCTAATAGTAATAGTGTATAACTGCTTTTACCCGTCAATCTAAGGTAGATCCTTTGAGCATGGGCTAAAGGAAGTTCAATGAAAATTCTGACTAAAGCTCTAAAATCTCCTTCTTTAAAAAGCGTTTCGAGATGATAACCAACATGACCTTTACTGTAGCTAAAAATCTGCTTCGTTAAAGATTTAAATGTATTTCGGTGCTTATGAAATAAAAATGCCGAAGGGTCATAAATAATCCTCATATTATTTTTTAACATTTGATAAAAAAGAAAAGTATCCTCGCCCACACCCGCCGGCATTCCTGCTCCTAAATGCGGGATGAAGTAATTTATTCCTTCTGATTCAAATACTTTTTTTCTTATGGCGAAATTAGCTGTTGCTCCGATCTCCCAAGTTGGGACTGCCTTGAACCTAAAATGATGAAACCATTCTGTAGTGAATGTTTGATAACGGTATCCTTTTGATAATCCGCCGTAATTTTCAAAAAGAATTTGAGATTTGGAATCTAATTTATGTGGAATTACATTTCCGCAAACTCCATTCACCGCAGAATCTGAAAAATTTGCGATAAGATTTTCCAGCCAATCTTCCGGGGCGATTATATCATCGTCGGTAATAACTAATATATCTCCCGAGCAATTTATAATTCCTGTATTTCTAGCGTTGGATAAACCTTTTCTCCATTCGTTTACAAGTTTAACATTTGGAAAATCTTTCAGGGCGTTAAAAGTTAATTTAGAGTCCGGATTATTATCAACTACAACAATTTCAAAATTTCTTTCTGTTTTCTGGTTATTAATTGATATTAGCGACCGTTTTAAGTCATCCGGTCTATCCAGTGTTGCGATCAGAATTGAGACTTTCTCTCTTTCGTCTAATTTCGATTCATGCTTTAAGGGTTCAATGTCTAAGTGGGGATAAGCAACTTTAATCAATTCGGTTGCAGTATTAAATCTGCTGAGATGTTGCACCAGTTTTGGACTAACGTTAATATTTTTCAGAATTTCAGATTTCAATTTATTTGCGCATATTTCCCCATCACTATTGGATAATAAAAAGTCGCCTAATAATTTATTTTCATATTTTATAATGATTTGTACAAAAAGATATTCTTCAAATCCTTTTAAGTCTTTAAGACTCTTCGTTAACTCTACAACATGGACCCCAATTTTATTTTGGGAATCAGTTGTTTTGGACTTTGGTCTATAAGTATCCTTTGGGTAGTCATATCCTAACTTTCTAGCATTCTTTTTGGATTTAAAGTAGCGTGTAAAGCCTTTTAAGCTTCCTTTTAATTCCGCAAAAATTAATTCTTTGGGAATATATGCAGGTTTGAAAGTTGCACTTATAGACCTTCTTATATTCCAGTAGAGCATCCAGTAAGCCGCTAATTTTAATATTTGCCAGCGTTCATCGGGGTAAGCTTGAAAGGTTTTTGAAAAAAATGAATATAGTCCTATGCCGTTGTTCGAGATTTGCTCTTTTAGTTTTGATAATTCTCTGCGATGCTGATGAAAAACAATTATGCTTGGTTGATATAATAGAGTCATTTTATGTTTAACTGTTCTGAACATCATGTCTAAATCGCCGCCGCCATTTGTTACTGTTCCAACATCTAATGCGGGATCGAACACTCCAATCTTATTAAACAGTTCTTTGCGGAAAGCCATATTGGCGCCTGTGCCATATTGACCTGTACCAAACTTCCGCCATCTCTTTTTTAAGTTTTCTTTGGTGTTTATGTAAAATGGAGAATATCCTCTACCAAAACCCCCGTATTTTTCAAAAAGTATTTGGGAATCTGTTTCCAGCTCAAGCGGAGTTACCAAACCGGTGATTGCCATTACATGTGGATTTGCAGCGAATGATTTCGCGATCTCGGATACCCAAAATCTATCAACTTGCACATCATCATCGGTATAAGCAATTATGCTTCCTTTTGCTTCGGAAATGGCTCTGTTCCTTGCCCAATCCAGTCCGGGTTTTTCTTCCAAAATATATCTGAATTTTGGGAAATTATTTTCTACAAAATGCTTGGTTTTTTCGTCGCTGGGAGCATTGTCTATCACCAGTACTTCAAAATCATTATAATCTGATTGCTCAATTGAACGGAGACATTTTTCTAAATTATCGGTTCTATCCCTTGTGCAAACGGCCACTGAAATGAATGGAAGATCAGCAACCTGTTCCGGTTCAGTTTTTAATATTTCCTGATCTAAGTAATTAATGTATAATTGGGATGAATGATGTTCAAATAAATATTCTGCAATTAGCTCTTTTCGCAGCACGCCATTGGTGAAGGGGAGAGTTGCATGAAATAAAGGTTTCTCCTTCCAACGGAATAAGATTCTTGCAGATCTGTACTTTGAATCGAATGTATAAGATTCAAGCGGTTCACTTAAATCAATTTGTAATATTTTTATCGGATCAAGCACTGATCAGCATACCTGCAGTTTCATCGTACAGTTTGACTGTTTCATAGGCGGGACCATCATGGGCGATAATTGTTTTATCCAGCCAAATCACTCTATCGCAATTATTGAGAATATCCCTCATATTATGCGATACCAGCAATAAAGCAGTTCCGCTGCCGCAAAGCTCATTGATTTTTGAAATACATTTATTTTGAAAATCTTTATCACCTACAGCCAAAACTTCATCAAGGATCAGCAGATCGGGATCGGCATGAATAGCAGTTGCAAATCCTAAACGGGATAGCATCCCGGAAGAATAATATTTTAGTGGGGTATCAATGAATTTTTCCAGTCCGGAAAAATCAACAATTGAATCATATTTATATTTTAATTCACTTTTAGGGAGTCCGTTGAAAAGCCAGTTCAACTTTACATTTTCCCTGCCGGTCAGGTTGGGGTAAAATCCGGCTCCAAGTTCAACTAATGCAAGCATTCTTTTAGAATAATTTCTAACCTTGCCGCTTGTTGGGGCAAATATTCCGGCAATTATTTTCAATAAAGTGGATTTACCAGCGCCGTTACTTCCTATAATCCCAATCCGTTCACCGCTTTCAACTGAAAAATTAATGTTTTTTAGTATGTCCCAACTGTTTGCATCCTTCTCTTTATTTAATAATTGAGTAAAGGTGTGTTTTAGGGATTCACTGTTTTCATATTTGCGGAAAACTTTGTTTACGGATTCAACCGATAAAATTGTCATTAACTTAACTCGGCAAATGAATACTTAAATTTGTTAAAAACGCCAAGTCCAAACATTAAAAGAATGGACGAAATTGCTGTGAAGTAGATCAGCAGGTTTAGTTCGGGCACTTGATGGTAATAAAGTATTTGGTGATAGAAATGAATTAAATACGCA
>JAENZU010000081.1 GCA_016841125.1 Melioribacter sp.
GTTACAAGGTTAATCTTTAGGAAAAAATATGAAATCTCTAATAAATTTAATATTGATAGTCGCTTTGTTCTCAACCATTTATGGACAGGGCGGAGGTTCAATCGGAGTGTCTGATGCTCGGTCTTCTGCTTTGGGTAAATCTTACGCTGTTGGTCCTCGCGGTGTTTATTCAATCGGAAAGAACCCTGCTAATTTATCAATAGAAGCAGGTCACTCAGTCGAAATTGCCACACTTCTTCCATTGCCAAATTTAAACTGGAAATTAGGAACCGATTTTTTTAGTGTTGATGAATTCAACTATTTTTTTGCAGGAGTTGAAGGACCCGATGGAAATTTACAAGCAAGAGAATTAAACGAAAACGACAAACAAAGATTCCGCAATTTATTTAATTCCGGTTCGAATATTACATCTTCATTTTCAACTTCACTATTTTCTATTTCACTTGATGCAGGTAAATCTGCCGGTGCGTTTGCATTTTCGATTAACGATAGAACATCAATTCAGGCTGCATTGCCCGCAGATTTTATCGACTTTGCTATGTTTGGAAATGAACTTGGAAGATCATATAATTTTGAAAGCACACGGCTAAAATCCTGGTATTTAAGGGAATACTCGCTGAGCTACTCTAGGCAGGTTACAGAAATATTCCCTGAACTTTTTAAATCATTTTCAGTTGGAGTAACGGCTAAATTAGTTAAAGGTTTTTGGTATACAAGTATTGAAAATTTAAACTCATCGATAACAACGCAGGATGACTATTCAATTAATGTTATTTCGGATCTGAAATTTTTATCCGCTTTTTCACCCGACTTTGGTGTTACTTATGACTTCGAAGGAGACGTTGAAAAGGAAAGCAGTATCGGTCTATTTCCCACACCGGTTGGATCGGGGTTCGGTTTTGATTTGGGATTTTCCGGTAAGCTGAATGATTCATGGACTGTTGGATTAGCTTTCACGGATATCGGAAGTATTAATTGGAACAGTGAAACAGTTGAGTATTATTCAAAAGACAATTATTCGCTTAACGATATTACAAATCAAAATAACCTCGATTCCTTGAGCAACGCAATTAAAGGTGAGGGAAGAAAAATAGACGGATTCAGTACGAGTCTAGCCACTGCTTTTCGTATCGGGGTTGCATACGAAATCAATGGAATAAAATCGAACTTTCCGGGTGATCTGCTTCTCATCGCTGAATACAATCAAGGGTTTAACGATATGCCTTCGAATAGCACAATCCCAAGATTTTCATTTGGTGCTGAGTGGAAGTTCGTTGACTGGCTTGCGTTCCGTAACGGAATTTCAATAGGCGGAAGAGATAATTTTAAATGGGGCTTCGGATTCGGATTGGATACAGGTTTGATTGAATTCAATTTTGCAACTACTGATTTTCAAAGTATTTTATCCGGCAGCAGTATATCTAGATTGGGAATATCATTCGGTTCACGCTGGAAGTTCTAGTTATTTTTTAACCCGGATAATGTTTATCACCGCACCAATAAAGAATATTATATTTGCAAACCATGCTGTTAATATTGGATCCAGCACACCATTCTTTCCGAAAGCCTGACTCAATTTCATAAATACCAAGTAAATAAAAGTAATTAGAATATTTATACCGAACTGGATAGCGAGTCCGCCCCTCCTTTTATTTGCCGATAAAGGAAGACCGAAAAGAACAACAATAATGCAGGCAAACGCAAAGGCAATTCTTGAATGATACTCAATAGTAATTCGTGTAGGATCAATGCCCGATCTTAATTGTTCTTTTGCAAATGCCTCAAGTTCATCAAGCGACATTTCTTCGGGTTTCTGCTGTTTGGTTACTACTTCCTTCGGGGTAAAATTCATACCTGTTAAACGGAGAGTATCGAAAGGTTCTGATATTTGATTGATTCCGTGAAAGGTGCGTTTAACCCCGTTGCGCATTGTCCAGCTCTGGGAAGAAGAATCATAGCCCATTTCAATTGAGTCATATCGTCTTATCAGTTTTGTGGCATCTGTTGAATCAAACTCTTGAATACTGATTCTGTTTGCAAGCCCCCTGATTGCGTCGAAGTAAGTTATTGTAACTATTCTGTTTCTGGCATCCTGAAAAAATATATTTGCACCCGCATACACAACACCTTTCTTCATATATTTCTGCTCAATATGCACCTTATGTTTATTTGCCATCGGAACAATATACCCGCCGAAGTAAACTGCAAAAATACCGATGAATATTGAAGTGATGACGAAGGGAGCCATAAACCTATATAGTGACACACCGCTCGATTTAATTGAAGTCAGCTCGTTTTGAGTGGACATTTTGCCAACAGTGAACATTGCCGCGAGCAGAACACTTACCGGCAGTATGAGTCTCACAATCTCAGGAATAAAAACAAAGTAATATTGGAAGATCAAACTGCCAGCCACATCCTGATCGATGAAGTCATCCAAATTTTCCATCATATCAATTATTACAAACAGTAAAGTGAAAGCGAGTATCGAAAATAAAATTGTCTGTAAAAATTGCTTTACGAGGTAGCGGTCTAGTATTTTCATCTGACCCCTTCTGTGATCTCATCTGTTTAGGAACCAATTTCTGAATCCAGTCGAAACTAATTGTGACGCGCTCGCGGGCACTCTTAACCAATAGCCAAACACCAAGTCCGGCAAGCAGAAAATTTGCGCTCCACATACCCCAAAACGGGGACATCAAACCTCTGTCTGCCAGCTTTTCACCTCCTATTAAAAATGCCCAATAAATCAAAAAGAAGATGAGACTTATTCCGGCTGCCATCCCGAAGCCGCCTTTGCGTGTCATAGTCCCTAACGGTGCGCCAATCAAAATAAATACAATGCAGGCAGCAGGTATTGAATACTTTTTATGAATTTCAACCCAGTAGCGGTTTACATCTTTTTGGTTTGTCTCAACTCTTTGCAGGGCGGCACGCATAATACTTTGCGAATTTCGAATATAATTTTCAACCTTTAAATAAATATGACTCAAATTTTTATTGCCCCGGGACGCCATTGGAATATAGCTAGAATCAACCTTAAGATTTTCATCAATCTTTTCCGACAACTCTTTTCTATATATAGTGCCAATTTTTCCTAGACTATCTACTATTACTATCATGTCCTGCGCACCAAGTTCGCGGTCACTTTTAGGACCGCCGGGTGTCGATTGCTGAAATGAAAACTGATCAGCATTCATGGTAATTTTGTGCTTTTCGAAAATTAATTTTCTGTATGGTTTTACATCATTAATTTTTGATTCGTGAATCTCACCGTTCCAAAGATCCATCACCAATTTTTTTTGATCTTTTGAAAAATAAATTTTCCCTCGTTCGGCTGTGATTATATTTAATGAGCTCGGCTCCGAAAAATCGTAAATAGTAACGGTATCAAGCATGTTGGTCTTTTGGTCGATATTCCGTACTAAAATCGAATAGTTCTGCACCTCGTGCGAAAACACCCCGGGCACCAGGGATAAAGTTGGTTTCTTTCTTGTAATATCCTGCATCAGAATCCGCGCTTCATGGTTTGCTTCCGGGTACACGTAATTATTGAATTGTATTAATAGGTATGCAAGAATAGAAGCAGCCAGTATTGGCGGTATTATCATTTTGTAGAGACTTACACCGGTGGCTTTTAATATTGCAATTTCATTATTCTGAGCCAAATTACCGAATGCCATTAATGTTGCTATCAGCACCGCCATCGGCACCACTAAAACCACCATCCACGCTAGGTTGTAGGCAATTAACTGAGTTATTACCCAAAAGCTTAAACCTTTGCCTACAAGTCTATCCGCAAACTTCATTAAAAACTGCAGAAGGAACACTGAGATGAGTGTAAACGTTGCAAAGACAAATGGAAGAAAATGATTCTTTAATATATATCGAAATAATATCATCTAATCCTTAATTAATAACCTTAAAATATAATGAAATTCCTGCATCAAGATAAATGCTATTTCTGCCTATCGTAAAAGAATTCTACACTTTTAAGTTAAGATTAGTTGCAACCCGATTATTCGTATTTAATCATAAGGCTTTTTTTGTTATTTTAGACTGATAAAATATAATGAAATTTAATATTGAGAGGAAAGAATGGTTGATCAACTCACAGGTTACATCAAAAAAAACAAAGACAGCTACGTTAATGAATTAAAAGAGTACTTAAGTATTCCAAGTATCAGTACTACAAAGGAATATAAGAAGGATATGAATCGCTGCGCAGTTTGGGTAATGGAAAAATTAAACTCTGCCGGACTTGCAAAAGTAGAAATTCTTGAAACCGAAGGTCACCCGCTTGTTTATGGCGAATGGATGGGAGCGCCGGGAAAGCCGACAGTTTTGATCTATGGTCACTACGATGTTCAGCCGGTTGATCCGCTAAACTTATTGAAATCTCATCCGTTTGAACCCGTGGTTAAAGGAGGATAAATATATGCGCGCGGTGCTAACGATAACAAAGGACAAAATTACATTCATATTAAATCAGTTGAAGCCTACTTAAAACTTTATGAAAAACTTCCGGTAAATGTGAAATTTTTAATTGAAGGGGAAGAAGAAATCGGAAGCCCCAATCTGGAAAAATTTCTTAAAAAGAATCAAAAACTTTTAGCTTGCGATGCAGTGTTGATCTCAGACACAAGCCTTTATGCTCCGGGTGTACCAACTATAAATTATGGGTTGCGGGGTCTTGCTTATTTGGAGATTGAGTTAACCGGACCTAATCGCGATCTCCATTCGGGAAGTTTCGGGGGCGCTGTCGCAAACCCGATAAATGAATTAGCCCGGCTTATTTCCAAATTGCAGGATAAAAACAATAAAATTACAATTCCCGGTTTCTACGATGACGTTCTTCCTTTAACAAAAAAGGAAAAAGAAAATATCAAAAAGCTTAATTTTTCCGATGAAGCTTTTGCCAAAGAACTGGCAGTTAAAGATGTTCAGGGGGAAAAGAATTTTGGTACCCTCGAAAGACTTTGGGCTCGACCCACACTTGACTGTAACGGAATATACGGCGGATTTATTGAAGAAGGAGCCAAAACAGTTCTTCCGTCAAAAGCTACTGCAAAGATTAGCATGCGTCTTGTCCCGAATCAAAATCCTAAAAAAGTTGCAAAAGATTTTACCGAATATGTTAAAACACTGGTTCCGAAAAGTGTAAAAATTAAAGTAACCGAAATGCACGGCGGTTTACCGGTGGTAATTCCGTTGGAGGAAAAGGCAGTAGTTGCCGCTGCAAAAGCCGTATCTAAAGCATTTGGAAAAGAAACAGTGTTCACAAGAGAAGGCGGATCAATACCCATTGTTGTTGAATTTGTTAAACAGCTAAAAGCCCCTGCAGTATTAATGGGACTTGGTTTAGATACTGACAATATTCATTCGCCCAATGAACACTTCAGTTTAAAGAGTTTTGAATTAGGAATTTTAAGCAGCGCATATTTCTTTGAAGAGTTTTCAAAATAGAAGATGCATTCTGCATTCAATATAGTGTTGGTTTTTTTTGCTCTACTTTTTGTATCGTGCGGGGAAAGCGACGAAGGTAATGATGCCGCTACTTCTGCTGAGAAAGAAGAGGAGTTGAGGCAATACAAACTCGAAGTTCAAAAAGAGCAGGCACAGTTCCGCACTCCTTGTGATACCATTTCTGTTGAGGAATACGTATTGAATAATTTTGATCCCGGAACATACCTTGTTGATATTGCACAAAGTAAAACATATTCGGCACCGCGGAAAGCAGTTATCTATTACAAAAAAGAAAAAGACTACATTTTTGCGCTGATTGCAAAATCCAAACCCGGCGAACGGTTTATTGAAACCAAAAATATTGTAGGTTATGAATCTAGTTTTATTAACTTGGATTCTACGAAATTGGGTACTGCATTCTTCTAATTAATTTTATTGGAATGTAACCAGAATGGTGAATTCAAATTGCATTGGGAAGCAGAAGTACCGGTTCACGGGGGATTTAACACAATAAATCTAAAAACCTGGAAACCTAAAAATTTGCTCTACATTCAATTAAACTATATCGACGGTATAAATCTTGGAAACCGAAATTACAATTTTTTCTTGACGGATACTCTGACCCAAAATCCTCATCTGCTTGAAACTTATGAGGGTTTATCGATGAGGCGCACTATTAGCAATGTAAATAACGATAACTATCCTGATTATTATGAGTACGTTTTTGAAAGTACCGCAAGACAAGTTAGAATTGTTGATTCAATTCCATTTTATTGGGATTTAGAAAAAAAATTATATATTTCAAATCGTAACAACAGATGGTTCAGCAAATACTAAGGTTTTTTTATGGTCAAATTATCAAATAAACTGCACAATTATTTAGCCCGTCAATATCCCGACTCAAAATTTGAGAATGAGATATTCTTAAGCTATACAAATGTTAGAGATGAATATTGCGCATTGAGACACGGTATTGGTTTAGTTGATAAATCTGATAGAACAATTTTAAGGATGACCGGAAAGGAAACCCTCGATTTTATTCACAGAATATCTACAAACTCAATCAATAATTTATCGGTTGACGAAAAAGTAAATACTCTTTTCCTGAATGAAAAGGGAAGATTTATAGACCGTGCAACGCTAGTAGCCTTAGAAAATAGTTACCTTTTAATTGGCAGCAGCGGAACAGAGGATAGGCTTAAATATTGGATTGAACGTTATATTATAATGGAAGATATTAAAGTTGAACCTGTAGAAAATGAATTGGCTTTATTCGAATTTTACGGAGACCAAGCCGAATCTTTTTTAACAATGATTTGCGGTAAAGAAATTGAATATCTCGACATGCAGAAAATCCTTCATATCTCTTACGAAGGTGTTGAACTTAAAGCTATGAAATTTCAAGAAATAGGAAACACACTCAAATATTGGTTGTTGGTAAAGCACACGGATTCGCTAAAATTAGTTAAGCAGCTCTTTGAGAATGCCAGTGTATTCGATCTTAAACTTGTGGGTAAAGACGCCTATGAAATTTTTCGTGTTGAAAAAGGAATCCCCGATTTCCCGAATGAAATTAACGATCTGCATAACCCGCATGAAGTCGGGCTAATTGGTGAAGTAAATTTTAAAAAAGGATGCTACATTGGTCAGGAAGTTATTGCAAGACTTGACACCTACGATAAAGTCCAAAGGAAAATGATCGGGTTTGTAAATGCTAATCATCAACCCATTTCAAGTCCGGTAGATCTTTTGGATAATGAAAATAATGATTTAGGAAAAATATCATCAATTGTTAATTCAGAACTATTACGCAAACAAATTGGTTTAGCACTAATCAAAAAGAAATTTATCAACGAAAATGAGCTTACCACCGTTGCGACTGATGAAAACGGTACAAAACTAAATCTAAAATTGGCGGAATTACCATTCAAAAAATGAAAATTTATACTAAGACCGGCGACAAAGGAGAAACATCATTATTCGGCGGACAGAGAGTCTCGAAAGATAATTTAAGGATTGAGGCGTACGGTACTGTGGACGAACTCAACTCTGTGCTGGGAATGGCGTGGAACGAAATTCATGATACGGATGTAAAAGAGACAGTCCGAAAAATTCAGAATGATCTCTTTACCCTTGGCGCCGATCTTGCAACACCGTTAGAAAAAGACAGCAGAGTTAATATAACCCGGATCGGCATTGAATGTATTGAATGGGTTGAAAAGAAAATTGATTTTTTTGAAGAGAAACTGCCGGAGCTGAGAGCATTTATTATTCCGGGCGGATCTAAGTCCGCTTCAATTCTTCACTTTGCCAGAACAGTTTCGAGACGTGCTGAAAGGAATGTTGTAACACTTTCAAAATCTGTTGATATTGGTGATAACATTGTTATATATTTGAACCGGCTTTCAGATTTATTTTTTGTTCTTTCGCGTTATGAGAATTACGCAGTGGGAACTCCCGATACAGAATGGCAGAAGTAATTGGGGGTGAAACTGGTTTCGACGGGATTATACGAGCTTTGAACAGCGCGCCGTGTTATCCGTAGACACGTTAAACGACGGTAAAACAATAACTGGCGAATCTAATTACGCCTTAGCTGCGTAAGTAATACGTAGCTCGTTCCCTAAATCTTATCGCATCGAGATTTAACGGAACGCCGCTTAGATGCGATAGCTGATTCGAGCACCCAAGTAGAAGAAGCGAACGTTTTATTGGGTTAGTTCAAAAGTTACCTGTCTGTTGGTGTCATTTGAATGAATAACTAAAAACAGACTACGCTCGTAGCGGTTTACTGTGCGGTAATCTCGGACGCGGGTTCGACTCCCGCCACCTCCACTAAAGTCCTTATAAAACAATAACTTACAGCCTCGTCTCACAACATTCTCACAAAAATTTCATATAAATTTGTTGTATTGGCAATACTTGCAAGTCATTCAAAATAATTCAGTGAGAATTATCTGATCAAAATTTCTTTTGATATTATCATTGAAATATCAAGCATTTGATTGCTAATTTTACTAGCATACCTCAACAAAATTGTTTCATCTCATTTGAATTTGCTTCAGTCCGAAGTTGTGTGAATAATTAAATGCTATTTTTCTGAGAGGGTGAGTTTTAATGAAGGGTAGATTCTTGATTTAATCTTATAAATTTTTTTTGCAACAATAGCTTCAACTATGCCACTAAGAAAACGGAATCAAATTTAGGAAGCTATCATTATGCGAAAAATAACACCTAAAGAAAAAGAGTTGTTACTTCAAATTTTAGAGTACGGAATATTATCAACAAACCAAATCATGTTAATAAGTGGAGTTGGGAAAAGAGAAGTACAAAGAAAATTAGAGAGCCTCAGAAATAAAAATGTAATAATTTTTCACAATATAAAGAAAGAAGGTAAGAGGGGTAGAACCGAGTATGTTTCATCTATAAGCGAATCAGGGGTAAGAATTATTCAAAGTGAATTTGAAAAACAATTTCATCTTTCATCTGATAAGATTTTATTTAAAAATATTCATATCGCGAAACATCAATTATTATTGAATTGGTTTCGAATACATCTCAACTACCTTCCCATAAAGTTACCTGATCTGACGGTGGAATTTATATCTGCAACAACACCATTCTTGCCGTTGAAAAAAAATGGATTGCCATTAATCTCAGAACAATTTGAAACAAAATTACTTAAAGTAAATTTTACACCTGATGGTGTGTTTTGTATAAAAAATAAAATACAAAATAAAAGTTTGCTCTTCTTTCTTGAAGTTGATATGGGAACAGAATCCCTAACGACCAGGAGTTCAAAAACAAATAACATTTCTACAAAGATCAAAAACTATAGGGCCTACTTCCAATATGAAAAATATAGAAGATACCAGAAAAAATGGAATACGTTGTTTAATGGATTTCGGTTATTGTTTTTAACCAATTCACTCGAACGAGCAAAGATGATCTGCAAGCAGGTTGGCTCGGATAGATCTAATAACTTCGTGTGGGTAACAGATAAGATTGAATTATTTGAAAAAGGTCTTGGTGGAAAAATTTGGGTTCGTGGCTGCAACTTGCATACACTAAAAGGATCTATACTCGGACCATCATTAAATTATGAAGAAAGATTAGTACTATAATAAATATTGTAATCGTTCATTTCTACAACAACATCAATTATCCATCCTAACTTCTCCTTATATTCTCTTCGTTTAATGCTGCTAAACTATTCGTTTAATCAAAAAAAGTCTACATTTAACGAATAGTCGATATCTTTGTAATTCATTGCAAAACAATAGGTTGTATGGTTCTGATTTAAACGACTATATATGAAATTACATGTGATAAAGATTAGAACATTATAGAATGTGGTGAATAGGATGTTATTGAAAATAAGTATTGAAGGAAATTTTAGACTAATATTTTGGTGGTAAATCTTCTCTTACAGTTTTTACATATTCTGATTCTTTTTGTACCATGTTGTGTTTTTCTGTAGCCTTTCCAAGTTGTATCTCTTCCATAGCAGTATGGACATATATAGGGTCGTCCCATTGATTTAATCACCTCATTTATATTAATGAATTTGATTGTTAATATTTCCGAGAGACTATTCTTAATAAATTTTTCGATTTAATAAATATTTTTTTAAAAAATAATTGGACAAGATCTACTTAGGCTTTAAAAAAATGGGACACCAAATTGGAAGTTTTTATCTTGTAATAAAAACTCATATAACTTTTCATTAAATTGATAAACATATTCCATAATGTCAAGGGTCATCATATTCCCCAGTGGGGTCAAAAGTATTCCCCACCCACATTT
>JAENZU010000082.1 GCA_016841125.1 Melioribacter sp.
ATGGTTATTCAATTATTCTCACAATATTCTCACAAAATATTGCTATAATAATCGATTTTTTTTAGATAATAATAGATATTGAAATTTTTATAAAAAACTGTAAAATATTATATTATAATAACTTAGGTTACCGTGGAAGGATTTAGATAAACATTAAAAGATAGCATAATATTGATGGGGTGACTCCCGCCACCTCCACTAAAGTCCTTATAAAACAATAACTTACGGATATTTCTCACGGTATTCTTATTGCCCAGAAAAATTTATATTATCATAAATTGTAAATTGCGCGTTTTATTAACTAACCCAATTTTCAACTTTTAATTTTGAAACTCTTTTAAATTCTTTCTGATTATTTGTTACTATAACCAAATTATTATACAAGGCAATTGATGCAATAAGCATATCCATTGAACCAATAATAAGTCCAGAATTTTCTAATTCATATCGAATTTTTCCGTAAACCAAAGCACTTTCGGAATTAAAATTTACAATTTCAAAAGGTTGTAAGAATTCGTTGAGCGCAGATCTGTTCTCTTTCTGTTTTTTGCTTTTATCAACGCCATACCAAAGTTCAGCAACCGTAATTGAAGATATTCCAATATCGAGAGGGGAATGGCGATTGAACTTCTTGATCAGTTTTTTGTCATTTTGTTTTATCAGATAGATACAGATATTTGTGTCGAGTAGATATTTCATTACAGCATCTCTCGATTGTCAAGTTTTGGCTGCTCTCGCTTTTCCATAAAATCATCAGAAAATTTGTTCAAACTATCGAACATAGTTTGCCACGAAGATTTTTGAGGGAGAATTATAAGTGCATTCCCAATCTTTTTTATAAATACTTCATCACCAGAAAATCTATAATCTTTAGGCAGTCGTATAGCTTGACTATTACCGCTTTTAAATATTTTTGTTTTGATCATCTTTTAACTCGTATATATTTAATGTATATACATAATAATTTTTTATTTAATTACATTCAATAGCAAAAACAGAATTTTCTCAACCCTGCATCTGTGTTTGATTTTCGAACTTACAATAAATCTTTTAACTCATTTACCGTTAAAGGTTTGCCGATAATTTTTTTCTGCGCGTCCAATAAAAACATTGTCGGCGTTGCATAGATGTAGTAATCTTGTGCCGCTTTGCTGTTCCAACCTTTTAGGTCGGATAAATTCAACCAATTAAGATTGTTATCTTCAATAAATTTTAGCCACTCTTCTTTTTTCTCATCGAGTGAAATTGCAAGTACTTCGAAATCCTTTCTATTATCATAAATTTTTGAAATTTCAGGTACAATCTCTTTGCAGTGCGGACACCAGCTTGCATAAAATATAAGCAGAATCTTATTCGAAATGATTTTGTCTAATTCATATAATTGTCCCTTTTCATTGGGCATGGAAATGCTGGGCGCTTTTGTTCCAATCGATAATAGTTTGCTTTGGTTGATGCGGTTTTCTATTGAATTTTCGGTGGATTCATCCAAACAGAGATCATCTTTTATCACATAATTTTCGATTATGAAATCGACAAGTTTATCGAACCCGAACTGCTTGAACCCGTTAATCAAATAATCAGCTATGTGCTGATATACCAATTGATGCGCACTCGCTTTGGTCAATAATGTATCGACCGCTTTCATGAATTCTTTCTCAAGAATTTCTTTGGAGAAATTTGGATTTCGATAGTAGGTTAAATACTCAATGGATTTATTTGTAAAACAGTCTGAGTAAATTAAACCAGCGTCACTGAAATCAACATTATCGAGCGCATGTGCTTTTAAATACTTAATCTGTTCATCTAATGAAAGAGATACATCGATCACGGGAAGCTGAGTAGAACGAATGTATCTTGAAATAAATGAACCGGGTAATTTAATTGGTGCTCGAGTAATAAAATTCCAATACTCATTTTGAATTTGATAAACTTTTTCAATCGTCGAATTATAGTAGGGGTCATCTTTAGGATAATTTGCAATTACAAATTGTAGGATATCGGTTTTGGTTTTATAAATTTTATTCAAGTTGATAAAATCATAATACAAACGATTGCTTTCGGATTTTACAACTTTTATGCTGTCTAAATTATTCACATGAGTTTCAAGTTCGATGTCGTTGCCGTCATAAATAAAATTGAATCCCATATTTTTATTGAAAGTGATCCGGTACAATCCCGTGATAGATTTGGTTTTATCAAAACTGTAAGAAAAAAGACTATTAGTTGAAGCGATTGAATCAACGAATGCTGATTTTTCACCGCTGATTGAATATAATGCTGCAGTACTGGATTGCAACCCATCAACATGCAATTTTAATTGCTGCGAGTATAGAAGGGTACAGGTAATAAACGCTGTGATAAATGATAAGAGTATTTTGGTTTTAGTCATTGGATAGTTTTCTAATTTTTTAAAAATAGAATTTAGTAAAAATTTGAATCTGTTGTTTGATTGGATTCTATTATGATTCTCGGAAAAGTTTCCTTTCCGAAAGTTGCACTTTCGCCGATTGAATTCGACTGCTCCGCAGTCGTGACTTGCACTCATCTGATTCATTGTTATTATACTTTGACTACTTCGTAGTCATAAAAATTAGAATTGGTTCAGATCTTTTCAACTGCGAAGCAGTTAAATAATAATAAATAATAACGGGATGCAAGGTCGCTCAAACAACCCCAACGGGGTTGAAGTCATTCCAAATATTTAGGCTTATATTCAATTTTAAAATCATCCAACAATTTTTTGTATTCCTCTGTAAATGACATTGCCTTATGATGTTCTTTTTGGTTTTTTATATAATGCATCAAATTTTCTTTTGCGTCAATTGAATAAGTAAAAGCACCGTAACCGATTTGCCAGCTTTTAAATTTCGGGAACCACTTTTCCTCTTTTATTTTTAAGCTTGAAGAAATCTTTATATCTTTAATAAGGTCTGCGAGAGCAATAGATGGATGAAGGTGTGTTAAAATATGAATGTGATCCTGAGTACCGTTTACTTGATACAAATGACACTTTTTATTCTTAATCACTCCCCAAATATATTTGAAGAGTTCTTGTTCATTTTCCGGTCTTATCGTATGTTCTCGATATTTTGTTGAGAATACTATTTGATATAATATTTGGGTGTATGTTGACATATTCCCTCCACCTTTCTTCACGTAAATTTTATTGTAATGCTTTTATAAAATAAAAATTTTGCAGAAAGAAAGATATCTAAAAATATTTTTCGACTGCGTTGCAGTCGTGCCTTCCCACCATCGGATTTAGTGTTATTATTATTATACTTTGACTACTTCGTAGTCACAAAAATAAAACTGTGTCAAATCTTTCTCAGAAGTGTTTTTTCCTAATTTGTACTTACCCTTATCAAAATACGACTGAGTTGCAGTCGCTGATTAGACCATAAAATTGTTTATTATACTTTGATTACTTCGTAGTCCAAAAATTATAATTGTTTCAGATCTTTTCAACTGCGAAGCAGTTTAATAATAATAACAACCGAATGTAAGGCGGGTAAAACAACCCCAACGGGGTTGAACAGAGCTTAGCTAAACCTATCCCTCAGTTTTGAGGAATACCGCCGGCTAATTGTAAACGGCTCTTTTATTGATTTGAGATAAACGCGGTAGGAATTATTAAACCACTCTTCAAAATTTTCAATAGAATCTAAATTGATGATGGTTGAGCGGTGAATACGAACAAATAATTTTTCCGGAAGCCTGAATTCCCACTCTTTTAATGATTTTAGTGTTACACCTTTTATACCATTGCTAGTATGAATTTCGGTATAATCACCAGCAGCAGATATACAAATAATTGAGCTTACTTTAATAAATTGAAGTTTATTATTTATTGCCAGAAGCAATCTATCTTCTTCAACAAGTTTTTTAGTTCCATCATTGGTTTCTCTATCAACCGACTTTAACCGATCAATAGCTTCTTTCATTCGTTTGGGGTTCACCGGTTTAAGTAGATAATCCAATGCATTTACATCAAATGCACGGATAGCATATTCATCGAAGGCAGTAACAAAAATTATTCTGGTTTCAATCGGAATGCTGTCAATTAAATCAAATCCCGATTCGCCCGGCATTTGAATATCTAGAAATATTACATCCGGCTCAGTCTCTATTATTAACTTTTGCGCTATTGATACTTCAGAAGCTTCACCTGCAATTGTGATTTCGGGGAAATCAGCAAGCATAGATATTAACTCTTTGCGTGCAAGTCTCTCGTCATCAACTATTAATGCTTTATAATTATTTTGTGACATTAATTCTTTATCTCAATTTTTACACATACTTGCGATTCACCTTTATCAATGATTAGTTTATGCTTTTCGGGGAAGGCATTTTCAAGTCTGCGTCTAACGTTGTTAAGACCGGTACCGGTACTTCCGGAGTTTTTATTTTCATCAGACTCACGCTCAATCCACCTACCCGAGTTGCAAATTCCAACCGCAAAAACATCATCAATAACCTTGGCACTGATCGATATCCGTAAAGGCTTTGAACTGGTTTTCATCCCGTACTTAATTGCATTTTCAATTATTGGGTGAATCAAAAAACTCAGTACCGGATAATTTTCCGCCGAAGGATCGATATCATATTCAACCGCTAAATTTTCTTCGTACCGGGTCTGTTCAATTGCAAGGTAATGTTTCATTGCATCAAGTTCATCTTTGAAAGGAACATCAGCATAATTCTTACTGATCAATGAATATCGCAAAAATTCCGCTAGCTCGGTGATCATGCCCTTTGCTCTATTCTTATCTTCCTCAACTAAAGCACGAATTGAATTAAGCGAATTAAAAAGAAAATGAGGATTGAGCTGATACCTAAGCATCTGTAATTGAGCGCTCTGTGCAAGAGCGTTAGCCTGCTCGGTTTTATTTCGCTGCAATTGAAAGTCGAACCAGAATTTGATACCGAAATAGAGGGAACTCCATGCAACAAAGACAAAAGTGTTTGACCAGATGTGACTAACGTAATTCGAAAAATTTAAATTTTCCAAAACCGTTGAATAGGCTCCGACAGAATATGTTAAACCTATATCTGCCCAGAACCAAATATTTGCAAATAGAAATGATGCAATAATTATGATAAGAAGAATTTGCGGAATTGATCGAATGTCATAATTTAATTTTTTGTATAGATACCTAAGTGTTAGTGATACTGCAAACCCGGTAACGTAAGAAGCAGCGATTGATGCCATCCTGGAGAGATCATTTAGGTATTCTCTGTAATAAAGTAGTTGGTAGATTAAATAAAATACAACCCAGCCTGAAATTTGTAGTATCCAAAAGAGACGATCTTTAGTAATTGATTTTTTCATAAAATATCTCGTTCCAAATATAAACCATTTTCTTTTTATTTAAAATACGCAGCGGATGAGCGGTCGTACATATCGATAAGTGGTTTGAGAATTAAAAATGACTGCTGCTGCCCGTTTGTTCTCCCTACCAATCCGTTTAACGAATTACTTACCCGTTAGTCGAATCAGTCTTCACAATAAAGAATTTAGTTGCTTAATTGACATCAGAAAAATTTTACTTCCCAGGGGGGAGGAAAGAAAATAAATTACGGAGGAATTATGCTTACCAGATCAATACTTGCTTTAATTATATTTTTTATCAGTTCAATCACCGCACAAAATTTAATTGATGGGGCAGAGAGCGTTGCTTATCATGCTCCAACCAACTCTTATTTTGTCTCAAGCTTGATGAATAATCGAGTGGTTAAAATAGATAGTCAAAATAACTACACAATATTTAAGGATGGAATTATTGCATTCGGCAATTGCATAAAAGGGGATACACTATTTTTATCAAGCGGAAACTCCGTTAATGGAATTGATGTCTATACCGGAGATATAGTTTTTAATGTTAGTGTTGCCGGAACTATTCAATTTGACGGAATGACCTATAAGGGAAATAATTTGTATGTAGTAGAAACACGATCGAATAGAATTTTAAAGATAGATATTTCAACCGGCGCCTATTCTTACTTGGTTGCTTCCGGATTAGAACCAACCACACAAGATTTATTTTACGATCATTTCAACGATAGAATTTTAGTATGTGCTTACGGTGAAAATTCATCAATCCTTGCTATAGATCCAAACACAGGGGAAATAACGGAACTGGTTGAGTCTTACGGAAGGTTTGACGGTGTGACGATGGACCTAAACGGATTTGTATATTTAAGTACTCACGTAAACGGCGGGCAAGTATTAATGTATGACAATAATTTTTCCATTGATCCCGTTGTTATTTATCAGGGTATTGAGGAACCTGCCGGTTTGGATTACAATATTGAAAATAAAATCATTGCTGTTCCAAGTTTTATCGGCGATGAAGTGATCTTTATAGAAATTGACGAAAATTATTTTTACCCCGATTTTGATCAGGATAAAATGACGGGACATTCTCCATTGACTGTGAAGTTTACAAATAAAACTTTAACAAATCACACGGTCGAAAGTTTTAAATGGGATTTTGATAATGACGGTACTATTGATTCTGAAGAAGAGAATCCCACATTTACATTTACTCAAAACGAAACTTATACTGTTTCGCTTACAGTCACAACAAACCTCGATCAAATAACAGTTATTAAAGACAGCATAATTTATGTTTTCGACGGAGAGTCATCATTATTGATGGAAACCAATGAATCGCGAGCAGTAGTAAATTTTTCGCCGGAGCTGAATTTAATTGATAAGCTTACTGTTGAAGCCTTTATTTTTATTGAGGAATATCCAACTCGCTTAAGAGGCGGAACTATAATAGATAAATCGGCTTACCGTTTTTACATCACCGGTTCGGCACTTGGTGCTGTTGGTGATAGAAGTCTTGTGGCAACATTAAAGTTATCAAATGGAAAAACAATAACTATAACCGGACCCGACGATGTAATAGAAATAGGGAAATGGCAACATGTAGCCTTTAGTTTTGATTCTACACAAAGTGAGGTGAAATTTTATATAAATGGAAATGCCATTCAATCAACAGTTCTGGGATCAAATCCGCTTGAAGGGGGACTGGTAAATAACGAAACAAATAATTTATATATTGGAAATGAAGCGAATAACTCAAGCGGTATAAATGGAAAAATTGATGAAGTGAGAATTTGGAATTTTGCCAGACCGAGTGCGGAGATATTATCGACACTCAAAAATAAACTTGCTGGAACTGAGCCGGGATTGATTGCTTATTGGAATATGAATGAAGGTAGTGGAACAGAACTGATTGATAATTCGCCAAACAATAATACAGCGGCAATCGAGTTTGCCCCTTACAGACAAGGTGTTGATTTTGAAAGTATTACTTTTGTTGAAACTCAATACAATATAAGTATTGCAGATCGTTTTGATTTGCTTCAGAATTATCCAAATCCATTTAATCCAACTACGGTTATTCAATATCAAATTGATGAGCCCTCAAATGTTTCACTTAATGTTTATGATATTTTAGGTAATGAGGTTGCTGAACTATTTAACGGCTATGAAACACCGGGTAGTTATACAATCAAGTGGAACAGCACAGATAAAAAAGGTAATCAAGTTTCTTCGGGAATTTATTTTTATTCATTGCGTTCAAACCAAAATGTGATCACAAAGAAGATGATTTTGCTTCGGTAAGAAAAGTTTTCGTAATAACACAGTATACTAATTTAAATTCATTACTTATAAAGTTGAGTGAAATTACTTATACAGATAATATATGAAAAACAATAAAGTAATGATATTACTTCTTCTAATATTAGGGTTAGCTCTGCTCACTATCGGATTGGTGCGCAGAAATTTCAGCATCGCTGGTGTAGGTTCAATAATTCTCGGAGTGTTAATAATTAATCGATATTTGCAAAAGAAAAGCTTTACAAAATGGTAATAGTCGGCGTGTCAAATAAACCAAAATTATTTTTGAATTCAGATGTTAATAGTTATTAGTTTAAGCAGAAAAATTGATATTACAATCATCGCTGGCATAGCCTGCAATTAAATTTATCATTAGGGTACTATAAAATATATTCATTTCAATTTTTGATTTTTCATATTTTTAATCTTCAGAAATCTCAGAGAGTTGAAGAAGAAAAATGAATCATCGAATTAGAACATTTTCAATAATAGTTTTAATAATTTTATTTTTATCAGGATGTGAAAAACAATCAATAGCGCCTGATCTTGTCTCCATCTCCGGTCCCACTATGGGTACTTCCTACACAATTAAATTTGTTGGTGATAATTCCTTCAGCAGTGAAAAATTGAATGAGATAAAACTTTCTGTAGATTCGGTATTAACAAAAGTTAACCGTCAAATGTCAACGTATATAGATACTTCAGAGATATCAAAGTTCAATAAATATGAGGGAACAGATTGGTTTGAGATATCTTCTGACTTTGCATTCGTATTGAGTGAATCTAAAAGAATCGGGTTGGAAACAAATGGTGCTCTTGATATTACAATTGGACCGCTTGTTAACTTATGGGGTTTTGGTCCGCAAAATAAACCGCGGATTATTCCGGAAGATTCAGAAATTTTAGAGATGAAAAAAAATATTGGTCTAAATAAAATTATGATAAGGCTTTCTCCTCCCGCAGTAAAAAAAGAAATTCCGGCAATTTATTTGGATCTTTCAGCTACGGCAAAGGGATTTGGTGTAGATAAAGTTTTCGAATTGATAAATGCAATGGGGTATGAAAATTACTTTGTTGAGATAGGCGGAGAGGTCAGAGCTGCGGGCAGAAATCATAAAAACGAGTTTTGGAAAATTGGAGTTGCAAATCCCAGCCACCCCACTGAACCGCAGGCTGCTCTAACAATTGATAATGCAGCAGTAGCAACCTCCGGAGATTACTGGAATTATTTTGAAGAGAACGGGGTAAGATATTCACATACTATTGATGCTCGAACAGGCAGACCAATCACTCACAAACTAGCTTCTGTTACTGTTGTCAGTGAATCTTGTATTGAAGCTGATGCACTTGCAACAGCAATTAATGTTATGGGTCCTGAGGAAGGTTATAAATTTGCGGTTGAAAATAATTTTGCTGTCTATTTAATAGTCCGGGACAAAGATAAATTCAGCACAAAAATAACTCAGGAATTTAAAAATATATTAGATACAAAAATTGAATAAGAATCATTTTAGTTTTCTTACAGCTTTACCTGCATGCAAAAATGAATAGGCCAATATGCCCTTTGCAGAATTATTAAATATATATTCATTGTAGATATTTATCTTAGTAGATTCCCAATCATTAATCCATTCGGCATCTGTATATAAATCGATAAATTTTATTGTTGGGCTGCCTGAATATCTTTCAACTAGATAATTGATCATTATATGTCCGGGGGATATATTTTTATACTCCTCATTGTATCCAATTTTTAATATGTAGATTGTATCATCAGACTTCAGGCAAAATTGACCCGCGACCGTATTAGAATTTATTTTAAGTAAATTAATTTCTACTAAACCTTGGGGAGCTAGTGAATCAATTATGCATTTATAGTACCAGATTAAATTGTCGTGTAGTTTTACTGCAGTTTTTGTTCCGCTCAGTCCTTTCCATCCACTGGCTTCTACATCGAGGAAATTTTGATACAATAAATTAATATCTTCACCATCACTTGAACTTAAATATTCTACATCCTTTGATTGAGCTATTAGCTTCTTTGAGCGTTTTATCTTCTTTTGGAATCTTTTTTTTGTGTTAGCCAATGTTTCACTTTTGTCGAAGGTACTGAGTACACCGCTGTAACTGCCGGTCAATTGAAATTTTCTTTTATTGATTGATTTACTCCAAATACTTGCTTCACTATTTTCATCGAAACCATTTAAATAAATTACATCCCAATCAAAATTTATTTTCTTTAATCCTCTCAATAATGAATTAAATATTTTTATTGTATTATGATTTTTATCAATAATAAAATCAGAAGTGTTAAAGTGAGAGTGTTTAGGTAATTCTAAGCATTTACACTTTACCTCCGCAATTTTCAATTTGTGATATAAAAAAGGAAATATTGCGCAGGGCTGCTCATTGTGTGTGATTAAGAAAAAAACAAATTTTTTCTTTGGGAACGGAATGTTTTTCAGAAATGCATCATAAAATTCCGGCAAATTGAAGAGTTTAAAATTTTCTTTAACCAGACTTTTCCAAATAGTGTAAATCTTTTCGAAGCCATTCTTGCCGG